>JAFEFG010000002.1 GCA_018240685.1 Pseudomonadota bacterium
GTCGAATAGCTTCCATGTTCACGCACAATCCGGCTTCGTGGGCAACCTGGTCCAGTACCGGTTGCGCCGAGGTTCTGATGGGTCGAACGACGGACAGCATTCGCCGGCAAAGCTGACAAAGCATTCGTCCAGGACAGTCGAGCGGGCCTCTCTTACTTGCCTTGCCTGCTAGTCTGTCTCGTAGAAGTATTGGTGTATGGCGACGAGAGTGGAGGTTGCCACATGCGCAAGGGCAGCAGGACCAAAGCGCTCTATGCCGGATCGTTCGACCCCATAACGCGGGGGCATCTGGACATCATCGGCAAGGCGCTGATGACCTTCGATGCAGTGCATGTCGCCATCGGAACAAACGTAAGGAAGCAACGCACGTTCGGCGTGGAGCAAAGCCTTGGGCTCATCGAGCGGTCAATTGTGGAGCATTGGCCGGAGGCAGTTGCCGATGCGGGCGAGACGCGGTCAGGCAATCTGCTCTTTCAAGGCGCGCTGGAGATCGGCGAATACACCAATCAGAGCCTGATAGCGTATGCCCGCAAGATCGGCGCGACGCACATTGTGCGGGGCCTTCGGGAGGCCAGCGACTTCAACGAAGAGTTCAAACTTCACGGCGTCGCCGAGCGGATCGATTCGTCGATACCCATGGTGCATTTCATCTGCGAAGCCAAGTTTCTCCACGTCTCGTCGAGCACGGCGAAGGAATTGGACACCATGGGGGAAGGCATTGGCTGGTTGGTCATGCCGAGCGTCGAGGCGGCGTTTGCCGACCGGCGTCGCCGCTGAAGCTCGGTCGAGCGCCAGCGAGACAGAGCGCGGTCCCAGCTAAAGCTGGGGCTGCTCAACTGCCAAGAGGAAGCTCTTCTTGTAACCTTCAAGGGCAACCGGCTGGAGGCCGCATGCTTCGTGGAGATCGAACCAGCGAAGCTGAGAATGTTCACCGTCGCGAATTTCAGGTTCGCCCTCCCACGACGATGAGGCGAACATGTGGAAGGTCACGGGCCCGAGAGCATCGACGGTCTCGATTGCCGTCAAGTACCGAAGGCGCTTCACGTCGACCCCCAGCTCCTCGCGCATCTCACGCATTGCGGCGGCCTCTGGAGATTCGCCAGGTTCCAAATGGCCGCCAGGCACCGCCCAACAAGAGGGATAGGAGCGTCGGTTCGATCCTCGCCAGCCAAGCAAGACAGCATTGCCGCGGGTCAGGATGACATTGCTGATCTCTCTCATCGCGTCCCTCCGCTTTCCTCACTGAACGGCCACCTGCGCAAGAGTCGAGGGAAGCGAGCTTCGACGCCGCGCCACCGCCGTCAAGCGTGGTGTTACGCTTATGCTGAGAAGGCATTCCCGCGGCGCTTGAGGATGCGAAATGACAAGGCTTACGTGGATGGCGGCCTCGGAACGTGTCGACCCCTGAGATAGTTCAACCCCACCGCTGCCGCCGCGAGCCCCGCCGTTGCCGCCACGGCGATCGCCCATCTGGGGCCGAAGGTGTTGGCGACCCAGCCGACGAAGGGGGCGCCGATCGGGGTGCCGCCGAGCGCCACGGCCAGGCGGATGGCGATGACGCGGCCGCGCATCGCCGGCTCGGTGGTGAGCTGCATCAGCCCGTTCGAGGAATTGGTGATGGTGAGGGCGGCGATGCCGGTGACGACGAGGGCGGCGCCGAACAGCCAGTAGCCGGGCGCGAGGGCGGCGCAGGCGAGGCCGACGCCGAAGATCGCCGAGCCCACGACCAGCAGGGAGAAGCGCGGCGCCTCGCGGCCCGCCGCCAGCAGGGCGCCGACGATGGTGCCGGCCGCCATCATCGAGCTGAGCAGGCCGAACTCGTAGGCGCCGACCTTGAATACGCTGACGGCCATGGTCGAGATGAAGATCGGGAAGTTCAGCCCGAAGGTTCCGATCAGGAACAGCATCACCACGATGGCCATCAGGTCGGGGCGGCCGCGGACATAGCGGAAGCCCTCGATCACGCTGCCCGGCCTGCGCAGGGCGCGATGGCTGGGATGGAGATCGGCGACGCGCAGCAGGTTGAGCGAGGCGAGCACGGCGAGGAAGGAGAGGCCGTTCAGCAGGAAGGCCCAGCCGGTCCCGACCGCGGCGATGCACAGCCCGGCTGCCGCCGGCCCGACCATGCGGCCGGCGTTGAACGAGGTCGAGTTCAGCGCCACGGCGTTCGCCAGGTACCTGTCGCCCACCAGCTCGGTGACGAAGGTCTGGCGCGCCGGGGCGTCGAAGGCGGCAGCGCAGCCGAACAGGAAGGCGAAGACGTAGACGTGCCAGAGCTGGACCACGCCGGTCACGGTGAGGAGGCCGAGCACCAGCGCCAGCCCGCCCATGACGGCCTGCGTCACCATCAGGAGCTTGCGGCGGTCGTAGTGGTCGGCGGCGAACCCCGTCCACGGCAGCAGCAGGAACTGCGGGCCGAACTGCAGCGCCATCACGAAGCCGACCGCGGTCGCGTCGTGGTGGGTGAGCTCGGTCAGGACCAGCCAGTCCTGGGCCGTGCGCTGCATCCACGTCCCGATGTTGGAGACGACCGCGCCGCCGGCCCAGATGCGGTAGTTGGGGAAGCGCAGCGAGCGGAACGGGCTGCGTTCCAGCCGGCCGCCGGGTTCCGTTGACGGCGTACTGGTCACTGCACCGCGCCGTCGAGCAGGGCGATGATCTCGCGCGTGGTGCCGGTCTCGCCCAGCCGCGGGAAGATGCGGCCGATGCTGTTGGCATGCGCATCGGCGTTGAGGTCGGCCATGGCGTCGGTGGCGAGCGTGACGTTGAAGCCGAGCTCATGGGCCTGGCGCGCGGTCGACTCGACGCCGGCGCTGGTGGAGACGCCCACCACCACGACCTGGGTGACGCCCTGCGCCTTCAGGTGCTCGGCCAGCCCGGTGTTCGTGAAGGCGCCCCAGGTGCGCTTGGTGACGAGATGGTCCTGCGGCTGCTGGTCGAGCTCGGGGATGAGATCGGTCCAGCCGGCGGGGAAGCCGCGGGCGGCCATGCCCTGTTCGCTGCGGCCGGGCGCGAGGCCCGCGACATTGACCAGCACGACCGGCAGGTGCCGCTGCCGGAAGGCATCGAGCAGCGCCACCGTATTGGCCACCACGCCGTCGATCAGGTGCGCGGCCGGCAGGGCGACGATGCCCTTCTGCAGGTCGACGACGATCAGGGCGGTCTTGGGATCGAGAGCGGTCACGGGCATGGTCTTGTCCTTCCAGGGTACGCGGGGAAAAGAGGTGCTTCTCTCGTGACGGTCGCTCCGGCCGGTCACGTTTCGCCGAGGCGCCGGATCACGGCGAGGGCGGCGGCCAGCGTGCGGCGGTCCTCGGGATCGAGCCGGGCCATGGCGCCGGACAGCCATTCCCGCTTGAGCAGGCGGCGCCGGCGCCGGATCTCGGCGCCTTTCGCGGTCAGGGCGAACAGGAATTGCCGCCCGTCGGTCGGGTGGGGCCGGCGTTCGACGAGGCCGTCCCGTTCCAGCCCCGCCAGGGTCACGCCCATCGACTGCGGCTTGACCGCTTCCGCGCGCGCGAGATCGGCGGTGGTCATGGCGCCGTTCCTGCCGAGCCGCGCCAGGACAACCGCCTGCGACCAGGTGAGCCCGCTGGGATTCGATTCCGCGCGCAGCCGGCGCAGGAGCTGCCCCGTTACCTGCAGCAGCTCCTCGACGACCGCTTCGGCCGGTCCGTCCCGATCAGGATGCTTGGCCATGGCGGGTATTTATGGATTGGAAGGCAAACTTGCAAGTTTATCTTCCAATCCGGTCGCGAGCCGGGGAGGACGGCCCCAGGTTTTCGGGGGGAAAGGCTGGGGCGGCCGCCCGGCCCGCTAGGCAATTCGGTGCGACAACCGGCGGAAGGGCGCTTCGAAGAGGCGGGAGAAGACCATCGCAAATGCGATCGACACCGCGAGACTGACGATCAGCAAGGCCGTGTCGTAGAGGGCGCCGTCGCCGAAACGCCGGCCGAGGTTCTCGATCCGCCCGCCGACGATCGTATGGGTCAGGTACAGCGAATACGAGAATCCGCCGATGACGTATGCCCACCGACCCAACCGGAGATCCTTGCCGAAGTAGATCGCCGCCGCCGTCGCCAGCACCGCGATACCGATCGCCCAATTGCCAAAGGCGAATACGGCGACGAGACACAAGCCGAGCCAGGCCTCGCTCTGGACCTTCGCCCAGGGCGGATCGACCACCAGCCGCATCAGCAGCACGCCGACCCCGAATTCGAGGATGCGGGCCACCATGAGCGAGGCCGGAAAGAAGCGGTGCTGGGCATACAGGCTGACCGCCCCGAAAGCTGCAACCACACCGAACGTGAAGAGGCTCGGACGGGACGCGAGCGACGCGAAGGTCAACCCGACAACGATGTAGAAGACGAACTCGTAGGCCAGCGACCAGTATGTCGGCCCCAGCCATTCATAATGGGTCAGGGGAATCAGGTAGAAGAAATGAAAGCCGATCTGGGGAAGCGAATATGTCGGCGGCGTACCGCTGAATCCCGGCGCCAGGGTGGAAAGTTGCCATGCGGCGAGCACCAGCGCGATGCTCAGCAGATAGGGCGGCTCGAGCCTCGCCAGTCTGCGCATGAGGAACTTCGGGAAGTCTCGCGCGCTGTGGTCTCGACCGTGCAGGGAAAGCGGGATCACGAACCCGGAAATGACAAAGAAGACGTCGACGCCGAGCCATCCATAGGCATGCGCAAAGCGGCCTATGGGCGAAGACGACAACACGGAGAAATGGAAGCAGGCCACCGCGATCGAAGCCAGTCCGCGCATGGCTTCCACGATGGCGATTCGACCTGATCGAGACGGCTGCCCGACGGCTTCATAGCGCGCGCCGGCGACGATATCGGAAGCTGTCAAGGAACACTACCCAAGGTAGCAATATCATTTGGAAAATCGCCTGCCGGCGAACAATGGCGACGCTATCGCCCGGCCCGGCCGATTTCAATCTTGGGTCGCTTTAATCGCAATTCCTGCCCGCGATGGGTCGCCTTCGTCAGGGCGTTCCCGTCTTCGTGCGGCGCGTCGCGACCTGGATCGTATCGGTGGCGATCAGGCCGTGCGGGAACGCGACACGATCATCGCCCCTCTCCACCGACAATGAATCCCGACCGGAGAAGGCAACGCCCATGGTCACTCAAAGTCAGGCGTCCCTTACGCGATTGGCAGGCGTTTGCATGGGAGCGTGCGGCTGCGGGGGACGGGCGGGCGACGTGGCCGATCTCCGCGGCGCTCATCCGCGCACGTGCCTTTCCTTTCACGCGAATTTGTCACGAAGGATGCGAAAGGTTCTTGCGGCCCGCATGCGCTGTGATAGGGATAGGGGGCTATCCGATGGACTTTTCGAGAACCAGACTTTCTTGGTCGCGAAGCTTGACCGACTATTCAAAGGTCCAGGCGTGGGTCGGGAATTTGCGCCGCAACAACCCGATCTTCACACCGAAAATCGAGGCGGGATCGTACCTGAACGTGGGGTGCGGGCCGAACATCAGGGAAGACTTCGTCAACATCGACTATCTCTGGCGGCCCGGCGTCGATCTCTGTTGCGACATCACGAAGCCCATCCCCATCGGCGACGGGCAGGTCGGCGGCGTCTATACCGAGCATTGCCTGGAGCACATCCCGCTCGACGGCACCCGGCTGTTCCTCTCCGAATGCCTCAGGATGCTGATGCCGGGCGGTACCATCCGCATCGTCGTGCCCGACCTCGAGATGTATGCGCGGGCCTACGTCCGGACGCTGGACGGGCAACCCGCGGTGCTGCCGAACGACTATTTCGTGAACGCGACGGGCGTCAACAAGCCGGTCGCCCTCATCAACGAGGTCTTCTACGGCCCCAGTCACCGCTTCATGTACGATTTCCGGACGCTTGCCGAGGTCCTGGAGCAGGCCGGCTTCACGAAGGCGGTCAAGCTGTCCCTCAACGAGGGCTCGGATCCGCGCCTGCTGATCGACGTGCCCGAGCGTGTGTCCGAATCGCTCTACGTCGAGGCGCGCAAGCCCTAGAGTGATCGACCGCATGCTTCGTACCTTTGCCAAGAAACTCGTCGCGCTGACGCCCTATCGAATCACCCGGAGCAGCCCCAATCGCTTCGACGCGGTGGAGCACAGCCTCGGCCATCTTCGGCGTCTCGGCTACGCGCCGCGACTCGTCATCGATGCCGGCGCCCATGCCGGCTGGTTCTCGCTTGCGGCGCGGCGGACCTTCCCGGATGCGCATATCCACATGATCGAGCCGCAGCCGGCCTGTCGCGCGGCGCTGGAGGCGCTCAGCCGCGAGCCCGGCTTCACCTTCCATCCGGTCGCCCTGTCGGCCTCGTCGGGCACGGTGGCAATGGTCTTCGCGCCGGAACGGGACACGGGCGGGCATGTCGTCTGGGACGGCGAGCAGCCGGCGGCCGAAACGGAGATCGAGGCGAGGACGCTCGATCACCTGCTGGTGGACGGGATGACCGCCGACGACCGCGCGCTGCTCAAGCTCGACCTGCAGGGCCATGAGATGATGGCGCTGCAGGGCGCGTCCGCGACGCTGCCCCTGGTCGAGGTCGTGCTGATCGAGGTGTCGTTCTTCACCCAGATCGGCGCGCCGATCATCGCCGACATGGTCGCCTTCTTCGAGGCCCGGGGATTCGCCCTGTTCGACATTGCCGCCCTGGCCGGCCGAACCCGCGACGACCGCCTGCGGCAGGGCGACTTCGTGTTCGTCCGCCGCGATTCGCCGCTACAGGCGGACCGCGGCTGGGAATGACGGCGGCGGCCGGCGGTCAGCTCACCGACACGCCGACGGCCGCGCCGACGCCGTAGGTGATGCCGGCGGCGGCGAGGCCGATGGCGAGCTGGCGCAGGGCCGAGAAGACCGCCGAGCGGCCGGTGAACAGGCTGGTGCCGAGTCCGATCGCCATCAGGGCGACGCCGCTGGCCGCGAGGCTCGCCGCCAGGGCCGTGGTCCCGGTCAGGAAGAAGAACGGCGCGACGGGGAAGATCGCGCCCGCGGCGAACAGGAAGAAGGACCAGATCGCCGCCTGCCAGGCCGAGCCGCCCAGCTCCTCGGGATCGATGCCGAGCTCCTCGCGCGCCAGCGTGTCGAGCGCCGTGTCCTTGTTGCTCAGCAGGCGGTCGGCCAGCGCGCGGGCCTGCGCCTCCTCGATGCCCTTGGCGCGATAGATCAGGACCAGCTCCTCCTTCTCCTCGTCCGGCACCTCGCGCAGCTCCTCGGCTTCGGTCGCGATCTGCTTCTGGTTGAGCTCGCGCGAACTGGTGACCGACAGCCATTCGCCCATCGCCATCGAGCAGGCGCCGGCCACGAGCCCCGCCAGCCCGGTGAGCAGCAGCGTGCGCTCGCCGCCTGCGGCGCCGGCCACGCCCATGACGAGGGCGAGGTTGGAGACCAGCCCGTCATTGGCGCCCAGCACGGCGGCGCGCAGCGTGTTGCCGCCGCCGCGATGCCGGCCCTCGAGCATGGCGAGCGTCGGGCCGGCGAGGCCGCCATCCTTGCCGGCGATGGCGCGCATGATGCGGGCATGCGAGCGCTCGTCGCCGGGCAGCCCGGCCTTGCGCGCGTCGGCCTGGTCGTCATAGGCGCTGCTGTCGCGCGTCTCGGCAGCGGCGAGGGTGGGGACCACGAAGCCGGGGCCGAAGCGCCGCGCCAGCCAGGCCAGCGCGCGGGCGCGAAACGACGGGCTCGGCAGGCGCGTGCCGCCCGTGTCGCCCAGGCGCTTGCGCCAGAATTCGCCATGCGCCTCCTCCACCGCGGCAAGGCGGTGGAACACCTCGGCGAGCTTGGGATCGGCCTCGCTTTCGGCCAGCGAACGATAGATCGCGGCACCGTCCACCTCGCCCTGGAGGTTGGCGCGATAGCGTTGCTGGGACTGGGGATCGGGTATCGTCATCCTGTCCTTTTCATATCGGATACGCCCGCGCCGTCACACCGTCTCGTTCTCGACGGAGGGAGGGCGCCCGCTCTTACCCAAAGAGAGAAAGACACGGGCGCGGCTCGTTTCCTTCAGGCCGGCATGCAATAGTTGTGCGGGGGAGCGGAGCATCGGTTGGTGCGGGCGGCGTTACGGACAATTCGGTCTTTGGGGAGCGAGATTTCATCCCATCCCCTGACCAGAAATCATCAGCTTGCCGCCTGGATGCGATTCGCCGGCTGGCAGATCAAGGCTCGGTTCGGCTTGCAGGCGATCGTTCCCTGGGTTGCCGGCACGCGACTGGCCGTGCGTCGCGGCATGACGGGAGCCACGGGCAATCTCTACTTCGGGCTTCATGAATTCATGTCCATGATGCTCACGCTCCACTTCCTGCGCGAAGGGGACCTGTTCGTGGACGCCGGCGCGAATGTCGGCGTCTATACCGTTCTCGCCTCGGGTGTCTGTCATGCCGACTCGCTGGCGATCGAACCGGATCCCGACACCGTCGCCGACCTGCGCCGCAACATCGAGGTCAATCATCTCGGGGAGCGGGTGCGTGTCGAGGCGGTCGCATTGGGGCCGCAGGACGGCGAGGTCGCGTTCAGCATCGGCCTTGGCGCCATGAACCGCGTCGAGTCGCGGGCGGCAACGAACGTGCGCATGGTCGCGCAGCGGTCGCTGGATGGACTGACGGCCGGTCGCGTGCCGGCGATGATCAAGCTCGATGTCGAAGGATACGAGGAGGCGGTCTTCCGCGGCGCGCGCCGGACGATGGCCGATGCCGGCCTGAAGGTGCTTGTCCTCGAGGGAGCGACCGCGGCGATGCTGGAGACGCTGGAGCAGGAAGGATTCGAGCGCGCCTACTACGATCCGTTCGCGCGGAGGCTGAGCCGGACGCCGAACAGCCTGGCCTTCGCCGACGGGAAGTGGACGCTCTCGAACGAGTTCTTCGTCAGGGACTGGCCGTTCGTCGAGGAGCGACTGGCCACCGCCCGACCGGTGCCGATCCTCGACCGGGCGATCTGAGGAGGCGCGGCCTCCTCAGTGCGGCCCCCTCAGTGCGACCCTCTCAGTGCGACCTGCCGGTCAGAGCGGCAGCGGCAAGGGAGAGCCAGCCGAGGATGAAGGCGGTACCGCCGACCGGTGCCACGGCCCCGAACCAGCGCGGGCCGCCGAGCGCGAGCGCATAGAGCGCGCCCGGGAACAGGATGCTGCCGGCGAGGAACAGCCACACCGCCACGGCGGCGAACGTGCCGCCGATCCGCCCGCCCGCCGCCAGCAGGGTCACGGCGAGGATCGCGAGCGCATGCACGATCTCGTAGTGGCTTCCCGTCTGCAGCCACTCGCGCGCCTTCGCGCCGTTCGCGGTCGCGGGATCGAAGCCGTGGGCGCCGAAGGCACCGGCAATGACGGCGATCGCACCGCTGACGGCGGCAACGGCGATCCAGCCCTGTCCTGTCGAATCGTTCATCGGCAACTCCATCCTTTTCGTCGCCGACCCTTTCAACGCAGCCGCGGCGAAAAGGAAAGGGTGCGGAATGCCGCTCTACTCCAGGCGGCAGTAGGGCCGCGTGTTCCGGCCGCCGTCCTCGGTGTGCGCGTCGGTACAGGTCCAGCCGGCGGGCTTCGGCCAGCGCGCCGCGCAGTCGTCGGTTGCGGCGCGATCGTCGGCGGCGGCGCCGCTCAGGCGGTCGAGGCGCACGCACAGGCGGAAGAACTCGGCCTGGTTGCCGCAGGGATCCGGCGCGGCGCCGGAGGAGTCCCTGTCGAGACCGAGCATCGCCCGCATGGCGGCCCAGGCCTGCGCCGAATCGTGCCAGCTCATGGTCGGGCTCTTCTCGTGGTCGAGGCGGCACTGGCGGAAATGGAAGAAGTCGGTGTGGTCGTCGAGTCCCAGCCGCGCCCTTATGGCGTTGACGTCCGGCACGCCATGGTCGAGCAGCCGATCGCGCACCAGGAGGCGGAAGTCGGTCATGCGGTCGAACAGGGCCGTCGCAGCAGCCTCGCCGCGCGCCACGCGCCCGTCGTAGAGCGCGAGGACCGGATCGACGAGCAGGCGGGCATCGGTGCTGGCATCGACCGGGCATTCCTTCCAGCCGTTGCCCGGATGCGCCTCCGGCCGCGGGCGCGGATCCTCCTTGGTCGGCGAGCAGTCGGGCGTGGCGGGGTTCTTGGTGCCGTCACGCCGCAGCAGCAGCTCGTCGAGGGACGGATCGCTGCTGATCAGGATGGCGATCGGCACCACCGGATACTGGCCGTTCTGCACCTCCGACAGGCGCTCGACGAGGTAGCGCATCACCTCGTCGGCGGTGAAGGCGCCGAAATTCTCGAACAGCCCGCCGTCGGTGACGCGCGTCCAGACCTTGCCCTTGTCGTCGACCAGCGCGCCGGTCGGCGAGATGACGGGAAAGCGCGCGCTCATGGTGACGGCCGTGCTGATGGGGATGTCCGAGCGCGTGATCTCGAACGTGTCATAGCGGTTGATGCCGCCCGAGACGTTCTGCGCGTTGGTCGCGCTGTTGGCCCAGAAGCGGGCGTTGGAGGTGATGATGCGCTTGCCCTTCTCGACCGACGTCCCGTTGAGCGCGAGCAGGGGCCAGGGCCGGTCGCCGCCGAAGGTGCGGGTGAAGCCGTCGGTCCAGGCAAAGCGGCCGGGATCCCTGGAGATGCCGCTCTCTGCCCAGGCATGCTCCCATGCCTTCTCCAGCGCCGCGGCGCGGTCGTCGGGCTGCAGGCGCCGGGGCAGCAGCAGGGGCAGGCCCGTGGCGGACGGGAGGTCGACATAGAGGCCCGCCGCAAGCGCCGGTCCCAGGAAGTCGTTCTCGATGAACTCGGCGCCGTCGGTCGCCGCCTTGGGCAGGCGCGGCGAGCCCGTGCCGTCGGCGGAGGCGCGGCGGTCGGCCTCGACGATCGAGCGGAAGACGGTGGCGCCCAGCGAGCCGCCCGACACGCCGCTCAACAGGAACAGGCGATCGGCGAAATGGTCCTCGCGGGCGGCGATCTCTCCCAGGACCTGCGTCGTCCAGAAGGCCGCGCGGCTCGCCCCGCCGGCCGTCGCCACCACGATCATCGGCGGTGCCGCGACCTCGGTGCCGGCGATCGGCGTGGTGAGGGCCTGGTTGGCGCGCCACCAGCCGAAGAAGGCCTGCTTGAGCAGGGGGCGCTCGGCCGCGACCGTGCAGCGGCGGGCCGGGTCGGACGAGATCGCGAGGTCGCGGCAGGTGCGCACGTCGTGGATGTCGCCCAGCAGGCCGGGCGCGACCAGGAACCAGACGAGCACGAGACCGAAGAAGGGGAAGTGCAGCCGCGCCGACACGATCACCAGCGCGCTGGTCACCGGCACGATCAGCGCCAGGCCGAACAGCACCGCCGGCACCGCACCCTTGAAGAAGGCGCTGAGGCCGACCGGATCGAAGCCGACCAGGATGTAGAAGAGGGGCGAGGCGGCCAGCGACAGGATGAGGAAGGCGAGCGTGATCGGGTTGCTGAGACCGGTGATGCGCGACACCGGCGCCGGGCTCGGCGCCAGCCAGTTGGCGACCTGGGCCGACGGAATGAGGTTGGTGCGCTGGATCACGGCCAGCATGACGGGCCGGCGCACCCAGACCACGGCATAGAAGACGACCGCGTAGATCGCGTACCGGATGGCGTCGCCGCGGAAGGCGGCGGCGCGCGTCTCGTCCTGCGCGGTGGCATAGAGGCGGTGCGCCTCCCAGAAGGCCAGCGCCACCGACAGGATGCCGAGGAAGCCGATCAGCCGCGGCACATGGCCGGCCCAGAACTTCCGCCATCGCCGCCGCCACCGCGCCGCATCCGGCCCCGGCCCGGGGCAGACGAAGTCGTAGTCGAGGGTGGTGCGGGCCCAGTACCAGGCGAAGACGGCCCAGAACAGCACGGCGATGAAGATCTCGTAGCCGCCGCGCAGCGAGGGTGCCCCCGAGGCGATGACGATGTCGCGCGCCTGGTCGGTGAGCGCGATCAGGCCGAAGCCGACCGCGACCGACAGGGCCGGCGCGCGGCATGCCCAGACCAGCCGCGCCACCTCGACGACGGCCCACCAGCCCGCCGCGAGCTTCATCGCAGTCCAACGCAGAACCACGCGCCAACGCGCGATCGGCATGGTCGTCCCTCCGCGTCGCCGTTTCCTTCCGTCCTCCCGCGGGGCGGGAGGGGAGAGGTCCGATGGTCTTTTGCCGCAATTCTAGCGCGGCCGGGCGGAAGGGCCCATGTGCATCGGCGCAGAGCTAGCGCACCTGCAGGCTGCTTCTCAGGACCCTCCGTCGGCCTTGATGCCGAGCTTCGCGATCAGCATGCCGAGGCGCTCGTGCTCACGCTGCATGGCTTCCGCCACGCCGGCCGGCGTCAGGGGCGTCACCTGCACGTAGGCGCGTTCGAGCCGCCGCGCGGTCTCGGGATCGGCGAGCGCGGCATTCATGGCCTTGTTGATCCGGTCCACGATCGGCGCCGGCAGTGCCTTCTGCCCGTAGAGCGGCAGCGAGGAGCGGACCTCGACATCGCCCACGTCCTGCTCGGTGAGGGTGGCGACGCCGGGCAGGTCGTCGAGTCGCTTGGGCCCGATCACGCCGATCGCCTTGAGGCGGCCCGCCTTCACGTGCGCCATGACGAGCGTCGTGCTCACCATCGCCAGATCGAGGCGGCCGGCGAGCAGGTCCTGAACGCCCGGCGGCAGGCCCTTGTAGGAGATCGAGGTAATGTCGAGCCCGTACTTGATCTTGAGCAGCTCCGGCAGGAGATGCGCGCCCGTGCCGTTGCCCGAGTTGAGGTAGTTCAGCTTGCCGGGGTTGGCCTTCGCGTAGGCGACGAACTCGGCCACCGTGTTCGCGGGAGAGGCAGGCGGCACGCACAGCAGCGCCGTGCTGACGCCGATCATGGCGATGGGCTGGAAGTCGGCCATCGAGTCGAACGGCACCTTCATCAGGAAGGGCAGGGCGACGTGGCCGGAGACGGTGAGATAGAGCGTGTAGCCGTCGGCGGGGGCGCCCAGGAACGTCTGCGCCGCCAGGATCCCGTTGGCCCCCGGCCTGGGATCGATCAGCCATGGCTGACCGAGTTCCTTCTGCATGGCATCGCCGACGGCGCGGCCGGCGATGTCGATCAGGCCGCCGACCGGCCCGGGAAGGATCACACGGACGGGCTTGCCGGGCCAGGTCTCCGCACGCGCGGCGAACGGCAGGGCGAACGCGGCGCCGAGGAACAGGCGACGTGGGATCATGGCCATCCCCTCATGGTCATCGGAAGCGCGGCGATGGAAGCGATGCCGGTCGCGGCTTGCGGCCGGCTCCGGCTCCTGCGCCGCCGTTCAGGACAGTCGGCGGCGGCGGCCGCCTACGCGCGGTAGAACGGCTTGTCCCCGCAGACCGTGACGCGGTGGCCGTAGCGCCGGTGCGGATAGTAGTCGAACAGCGCGTGATGCTGGGTCGAGCGGTTGTCCCAGAAGGCGACCGAGTTCGGCTGCCAGTGGAAGCGGCACTGGAACTCCGGCGTCTCGATGTGCCGATAGAGCATATCGAGCAGCGCATCGCTCTCGTTCCGGCGCAGCTGCGGGATGCGCAGCGTGAAGCCGCGATTGACGAACAGCGCCTGCTTCCCGGTCACCGGGTGCGTGCGCACGATGGGATGCTCGCCGTTGGGGAACTGGATGTCGTCGCGATCCGTCGCCTTGACGCGGTAGTAGTGCGCCTTGGAGCTGTCGTGCAGTGCGGTCAGCCCCTTCAGCATGTCCTTGATCGGCTCGGAGAGCGTCTCGTAGGCGCGATACATGTTGGCGAACAGCGTCGCGCCGCCGCCGTCGGGCGGCACCTCGGTGAGATAGAGGATCGAGCCCATCGGCGGCTCCGGATCGCACGAGACGTCCGAGTGCCATTCCTCGCCGGCGACGTGCTTGGACTTCTCGTCGGCCTTGATGACCAGGATCTCGGGATGCTCGGGGAAGGTGATCGGCGCGTTGGGATGGACGTGCAGCGGACCGAAGCGGCGGCCGAATTCCTTGTGCTGCTCGATCGACATCTTCTGGTCGCGGAAGAAGATCACCAGGTTCTCCATCAGCGCGTCGTGCACTTCCTGGAACTGCTGGTTGCCGAGCGGCTTGCCGAGATCGACGCCGTAGATTTCGGCGCCGATCGTGGGCGTGACCTTGCGCACCTCGATCGACTGGTAGGCCATCGTCGTTTCCTCCCGCTTTGCGGTTTGTTGTCGGTCGCATTCTAGGCCCCCGCGGGGGCCAGGGATGGGCAAAGTCCAGGAAGTCCGTATTATGGACTTCTGCCGTCGCGACCGGCGACACGTTCCGGCGGCCGGGGAGGGCTGCAATGGCAACGGCCATCATCGAACCGATCCGCCGCAGCTTCGCGGTGCTGGAAGCGCTGAGCCGGCGCCCCAGCACGACGGTGGCCGTGCTGACCCGCGAGACGGGCCTGCCGCGGCCGACCGTGCTGCGGTTGCTCCACACCCTGATCGCGCTCGGCTATGCGACGCGGCTGTCGCGCCAGCAGGGCTACCGGCTCACCGACCGCGTGCTGGGGCTCTCGGAGTCGATCCGCTTCGTCGATCACCTTGTCGATGCCGCCAGCCCGCACATGAGCCGCTTCACCGCCGAGCACGGCTGGCCCCTGTACCTGGCGACGCTCGGCTACGGCGCCATCACCATCCGTCATTCGACCGCGCCGGAGAGTCCCATGGCGTTCGAGGGGGCGGGACTCAACGCGCGGCGGCCGGTGCTGATCAGTGCGCTCGGCCGCGCCTGGCTCGCCTTCTGCTCCGACGTCGAGCGCCGCAACGTCCTGCGCGACATCGGCGGCCTGTCGCGCCGCCAGGAAGCGGCGCTGGAGGAAGTCCTCGCGCGCGTGCGCCGCGAGGGCGTGGCCTTCACCCAGCCGCCGCGGCCGACGCGCCTGCACGGCATGGCCGTGGCGGTGCGCCAGCATGGCCGGCCCGACGGCCGCGTGATCGCCAGCCTGTCGATGCGCTTCCCGCGCTCGGCGATGACGGAGGAGGAGGCGGCGCGGCGCTTCGGCCGGCCGCTGGCGGTGCTGGCACGCGCCATCGCGGCGGACACCGCCCGGCGAGCCCGGTAAGCGGCGATACGCCAGGGCATCGGCGCGGAATCGCGCCCCGCGCTCTAGTCCCGCTTCGGCAGCGTGAAGCCGGCGGCGCGCAGCTTCTTCTCGAGGAAGGCGATTCCGGCGGCGGTGTTGCCCGAGCGGCAATCCCGAAGGGCATTCAGCGTCGTGATGTCGGGGGCGAGGTGGCCTTCTCCGCCGGCACTGCCCATGTAGCGCAACGCCAGCGCACCGAGCGCCTCGCAGTAGGAGGCATCGTCGGCATGAGCGAGACCCGGCAACGCCAGAAGGCCCGCGAGGGCGAGCAGGGCGAGTTTGGTCTTCATGCCGGGATTATAGGGTGTGTCCGGCCCGTCGTCGGGCCGGACACGCTTTCTTGATCGGCCTGCGGTCGCGTTACGACCGCGCCGGCAGCTTGATCCTGTTGCCGCTCAGGATCTTCTCGAGCACCGGAATGGCGACCGCCGGCTTGTCGTCGCACTGGCTCATCGCCGTCGCGATCGCGCCGTCGACCACGCCGCCGCGCGCATAGTCGCGATAGGCGCTGCTGAGCGACTTGCAGTAGGCGGTGTCGCCGCCGGACTGGGCGAACGCCGAGGTGGCGATCAGAAGCGTCGTTCCAGTGAGGGCGATGGTACGAAGCAACATGGGTACTCTCCTTGAGGGGTTACATCCCGGCCGCCTCGTTGGCGTGACCGGTGCCGACAACGCCGGCGGCGCGGAGGAGGGGCCCGATTTGCGTCAAGCTTGTGGCGGTGCTCCTCACATTGGCGTGTCGTCCGCGTGGCGGACGGCAACGGTCGATCCTGCGCAGCATGCCTGATAAAAGTCGGCCAACATTCGTCCCGGCATTCGCAGGAGTTTCGCCGATGTCCTTCCGTGCACTGGTCCTGACTCAAGGCGCCGACCGCAAGGTGAGCGGCGCGATCGAGACGCTCGAAGACGATCGTCTTCCTGCAGGCGACGTGACGGTCGCGGTCGAGTACTCGACGCTGAACTACAAGGACGGTCTGGTGCTGACGAGCGGCGGCGGACTGGTGAAGACATGGCCGCATGTCGGCGGCATCGATCTCGCCGGCACCGTCGAAAAGTCGGACAATGCGGCCTTCAAGCCCGGCGACAAGGTGGTGCTGAACGGCTGGCGTGTCGGCGAGCTGCACTGGGGCGGCTATGCCACCCGCGCGCGGGTGAAGGGCGACTGGCTGGTGAAGCTGCCTTCGACCGTGTCGACCAGGCGCGCGATGGCGATCGGCACCGCGGGCTACACCTCGATGCTGTGCGTGATGGCGCTGCAGAAGCACGGCGTGCGACCGGAGTCGGGCGAGGTGCTGGTGACGGGTGCGGCGGGCGGCGTAGGCTCGGTCGCGGTCGCGATCCTGGCGCACCTCGGTTACCAGGTGGTCGCGGCGACCGGCCGGCCGCAGGAGGCGGCCTATCTCCAGTCGCTGGGCGCGGCGACGATCCTCGATCGCAAGGAGCTGACCGAGGCGCCGGACCGGCCGCTGCTGTCGGAGCGCTATGCCGGCGTTGTCGACACGGTGTCGGGCGTCATGCTCGCCCGCGCGCTGTCGCAGGTGAAGTACGGCGGCGCGGCGGCCGTCTGTGGTCTCGCCGGCGGTCCCTCGTTTCCGGGCTCGATCCTGCCCTTCATCCTGCGCGGCATCGCGATGTACGGCATCGACTCGGTGATGCTGCCCAAGGCGCCGCGCGAGGAGGCCTGGCGCCGCCTCGGCGCCGACCTGCCGCTCGACAAGCTCGACAGCACCGTGAGTGAAGCCGGGCTCGGCGAGCTGGCGGCGCTGGCCCCAAAAATTCTCAAAGGAGAAATACGCGGCCGCGTGGTGATCGACGTCAACAGGTGATAGATTAATTCAGGTCGACCCGCGGCCACGAGACGTGGTCGGCTTCCTGTCCAAGCTTTCGAAGGTTTGCCCTCAATGTCTCCGTCGAACACCCAGCCCACCGCCAACAATCTCGATGCCTTCTTCATGCCGTTCACGGCGAACCGGCAGTTCAAGAAGAACCCGCGGTTGCTGGCGAAGGCCAAGGGTGTGCACTACTGGACGCCGGAAGGCCGCAAGGTGATCGACGGCACCGCCGGTCTGTGGTGCGTCAATGCCGGCCACGGCCGCGAGGAGATCAAGGCGGCCATCGTCAAGCAGCTCGACGAGATGGACTACGCGCCGTCGTTCCAGATGGGCCATCCGAAGTCCTTCGAGCTGGCCGCGCGCCACGCGGCCATGCTGCCGGGCGACCTCAACCACGCCTTCTACTGCAACTCCGGCTCCGAGGCCGTCGACTCCGCGCTCAAGATCGCGCTCGCCTACCAGCGCGCCCGCGGCCAGGGCACGCGTACGCGCCTGATCGGCCGCGAGCGCGGCTATCACGGCGTCGGCTTCGGCGGCATCTCGGTCGGCGGCATGGTGAACAATCGCAAGTGGTTCGGCGCGATGCTGCCGGGCGTCGACCATCTGCCGCACACCCACGACCTCAAGCGCAACGCCTTCTCGCGCGGCGAGCCGGAGCATGGCGTGGAGCTCGCGGACGAGCTCGAGCGCATCGTCGGCCTGCATGACGCCTCCAATATCGCTGCCGTCATCGTCGAGCCCTGCGCCGGCTCGACGGGCTTCCTGCCGCCGCCGCAGGGCTACCTCAAGCGCCTGCGCGAGATCTGCGACAAGCACGGCATCCTGCTGATCTTCGACGAGGTCATCACCGGCTTCGGCCGCCTCGGTGCCAGCTTCGCCGCCGAGAAGTTCGGCGTCATCCCCGACCTGATGACGGTCGCCAAGGGCATCTCCAACGCCACCGTGCCGATGGGCGGCGTGTTCGTGCGCAAGCACGTCTACGAGGGCCTGATGCAGGGCCCCGACAGCGCCATCGACCTGTTCCACGGCTACACCTATTCCGCCCATCCGCTGGCCTGCGCCGCGGCCTCGGCGGTGCTCGACATCTATCGCGACGAGGGCCTGTTCCAGCGCGCCGCCGAGCTGTCGAAGTACTGGGAGGACGGCGTGCACTCGCTGAAGGGCACGGGCGGCATCACCGACATCCGCAATCTCGGCCTCGCCGCCGGCATCGACTTCGAGTCGCGCAAGGATGCGCCGGGCGCTCGTGGCTACGACACCTTCGTCAAGGCCTTCGAGCTCGGCCTGATGGTGCGCCAGGCCGGTGACTGCATCGCCATGTCGCCGCCGCTGATCATCGAGAAGAACCAGATCGACGAGATCATCGAGATCACGGGCAAGGCGATCAAGGCGACGGCCTGACGGAGGCGCGTGACTCCCAGCGGCCATCTGGCTTGGTTGATCACTGAAGCGGCCGCGCTGGCGCATTTCGCCATCGCGGGCTGGGTGACGGTCCACGTCCTTCTCTACAAGCGCAATGTCGGCGCCGCGGTGTCGTGGATCGGCATCGCCTGGCTGTCGCCATTCATCGGCGGCCTGCTCTATTTCGCCATGGGCGTGAACCGCGTGAAGCGGCGCGCCAAGCGGCTGCGCCGCGACCGCTCGCACGTCTTCGCCGTGGACGAGACGCCGTCGGCGGCTTCCGGCGCCAATCCGCTGACACCGCTCGAATATGCGATCGGCCGGCTGACCGGCCTGCCGGCCGAGCGCGGCAACAGCGCCCGGATGCTGCGCAACGGCGACGAGGCCTATCCCGCCATGCTGGCGGCGATCGAGGGGGCCCAGCACAGCATCGGGCTGTGCAGCTACATCTTCCGCGACGACCCGGGCGGGCGACCCTTCATCGAGGCGCTGGCGCGCGCCCGGCACCGCGGGGTGCAGGTGCGCGTGCTGCTCGACGGCATCGGCAGCGGCTATTTCTGGAACGCCGCCTATAACCGGCTGCGCGCGCTCGACGTGCCGGCGGCGCGCTTTCTCCATTCGTACTTTCCCTGGCGGACGCCGTTCCTGAACCTGCGCAACCACCGCAAGCTGATGGTCGTCGACGGCCGGCTCGCCTATGTCGGCGGCATTAACATTGGCGGCGAGAACCTGATGTCGACGAAGCCGTCGCATCCGGTGCGGGACACGCATTTCCAGCTCGAAGGCCCGGTGGTCGAGCAGCTCGTCGAGGCCTTCGCCGACGACTGGCTGTTCACGACCGGCGAGAAGCTGCTCAGCGACGACTGGTTCCCCGATCTCGGGCCGACCGGCACCGTCGTGGCGCGCACCGTCACGTCGGGGCCGGACGAGGACCTCGAGAAGATCGAGTTCGCGGTGCTGCATGCCATCTCCTGCGCACGCCGGTCGATCCGCGTGGTCACGCCCTACTTCCTGCCGCCGGAGGTGCTGACCACCGCGCTGGGCCTCGCGGCCATGCGCGGCATCGTCGTGGATATCGTGGTGCCCGAGAACTCGAACCATTTCGTGCTCGACTGGGCGCGGCGCGTACCGATACGGCCGCTGCTGGAGGCAGGATGCCGGGTCTGGCTGCGCCCGGCGCCCTTCGACCACTCCAAGCTCATGACTGTCGACGACAGCTGGTCCCTGATCGGCAGCGCCAACTGGGACACGCGCAGCTTCCGGCTGAATTTCGAGCTGAACCTGGAGGTCCAGGATCCGGAGTTCGCGCGCCGCCTCAACGAGGCGACGAGCACCGGCCGCCAGCTCGATCTCACCACGCTCGACGACGAGCCGCTGCTGCTGCGCCTGCGCGACAGCGCCGCCCGCCTGCTGCAGCCTTATCTCTAGGAGCGCTCCCGGCGGAGCGCGTCACCAGATCAGCCGGCGCCGGTGCGCCTGCGGCCGCACCACATGGGTATGGTCCATGACGTCCCGCACGCCCGGCACGGCCTCGACCGCGACGCGATAGGCCTTCCGCACCGCATCGTCGGCGACCACGCCCCAGAGATGGACCACGCCGCCGCTCACGGTGACTTCCATCCGGGCCGAGGCCCATCGGTGCGCCTTTACCGCATCCTCGACCTGGCGTCGCAGGCGGGCATCGGAAAGGGGCACGGGCGGCTCGGCTTCTTCTTCGGGGGCTTTCTTCGTGTTGCGGGTGATCAGGGCCTGAACCAGGTTGATCCGGCTCACGATGCCGACGATGTGCTCGTCGCGCATGACGACGATGCGCTTCACCTTGTGCTTCAGCATGAGCGAGGCGATCTGCTCCACCGGCGTGTCCTCGGTGCAGGTAAGCACGTCCCTGGTCATCACGTCGGTCACGCGGCGCGAATGGGTCTTCACGTAGGCTGCCGCCACCGCCGCGTCGTCGGCGATCTCGCGCAGCAGGTCCGTCTCGTCCGAGGTATCGGCCTCGAGATGGCCGATCAGGTCGCCCTCGCTCACGATGCCGACCATCTTGCCGTCGCCGTCGACGACCGGCAGGCCGCTGACGCGGGTATTCACGAGCAGTTCGGCCGCTTCGTAGATCGTGGCCGTATCGGCGACGGACACCGCACCCTTCGTCATCACGTCGCTTGCGCGCATACCCAGCGTCCCTTCGTTCGGGGGCGACCCTAGAGCGTCTTTCCCGCCGAGTCCTGCGCCAAATCGGCTCTGCGATATCTCAGCGGAATGCCGCCCTGATGCCGGCCAGGCGCCGACGCATGCGCTGCATGGGATGGTGGTGGACCTTCATCTCCGCCACCTGGAGATCGAGCACGATCGGCTTGTGGTCCGAGGGGCCGAAGTCGAGCGTGCCGGCGAAGGTGCAGGCGACGCCATGCGCCAGGCAGCGATCGAGACGAAAGGGCAGGACGTCGCCGCCGAAGTGCGTCGGCTCGCGCGGGCCGACATCGGCGAAGCCGGGGATCAGGCTCGGCCCCACGGCGTTGTAGTCGCCGATGATGGCGGAGGGCTTGCCGCGCAGGGCGGCGGCGATGCGCAGCAACTGGCGGCGGTTGAGCAGCTGGCCGTGGGAGAGGTGGACGTTGGCCACGGTGATCTCTCCCAACTGCACGATCTGGGCGCGCCGCCGCGGCAGCCGGCCGGGCAGGGGCGACGCGGGCAGCGGCAGCACCTGCGGCGCGGCGAGATGATGGCGGCTCCAGACGGCGAGGCCGTGGATGCGGCCGGGCCAGGGCAGGCGATGATAGTGGCCCGGCACCAGCGTCGTCAGCCTGTCCATGTGCTGCGTCACTTCCTGCATCAGGAGCATGTCGGGCCGCTGGCGTTCGAGGAGGGCCGCCACATCCTGCATTGCCGCCCCCTCCAGACGCAGCAGGTTCCAGCTGATGATCCGCATGGCGCCAACATAGACGGCCGCGGGCGTTCTGTGCACACTCCGCCCGGAAAATTCGCGGAAATTCACGGGGTGGAAACGACATGAAGGTGGTCATCACCGGCGGGGCGGGCTTCCTGGGCAAGAAGCTGGCGAGGCGTATTCTACAGCAGGGCACGCTGATCAACGCCGAGGGCCAGCCGCAGGCGGTGAACGAGCTGCTGCTGTTCGATGTTGGCCGTGCGAGCGGTCCCGGGCTGGACGATCCGCGCGTCAAGACGATCGCGGGCGACATCGCCAATTCGGCCACCGTGCAGTCGATCGTGCAGGGCGCCTCGACGGTGTTCCATTTCGCCGCGGTGGTGAGCGCGGGCGCGGAGGCCGATTTCGACCTCGGCTACCGCGTCAATCTCGACGGCACGCGCAACGTGCTTGAAGCCTGCCGCGCGCTGGGCACCGGTCCGCGCGTGGTCTTCACCAGCTCGCTCGCGGCCTATGGCGGCGACCTGCCGCCGGCCGTCACCGACGACACGCCGCTCACGCCGCAGACCTCCTACGGGGCGCAGAAGTCGATCGGCGAGTTCCTGGTGCGCGACTACACGCGCAAGGGCTTCCTGCGCGGCACCGCGGTGCGCCTGCCGACCATCTGCGTGCGCACGGGCCTGCCCAACAAGGCCGCCTCGACCTGGGCGAGTTCGGTGGTGCGCGAGCCGCTGACCGGCCTCGACGTCGTCTGTCCGGTGTCGCCGGAAACGGTGATGGTGGTGCTGAGCCCGCGCAAGACCGTGGAGGCCTTCCTGCGCGTGCACGATCTTGCCCCCGACGCCTTCGGTCCCGGCCGTACGCTGCTGCTGAACGGCATCAAGGTGACGGCGAGGGAACTCGAACAGGCGGTCGCCAAGCACGCCGGCAACCGCAAGGTGGGCCGGATCGCGTGGGAGCACGATCCGGCGATCCAGAAGATCTGCGACGGCTGGCCCCAGGGTCTCGACTCGGTGCGCGCCCGCCGGCTCGGCTTCGAGGTCGACCGCGATCTCGACGAGATCGTGCGCAACTTCATTGCCGACGATCTCGACGAGCAGATGAGGCTCGTGAAGCCGTAGCGGGCAAGCGGGCGGCGCGCCGCCCGGAGGGGCCGGAAAGTCCGCGCCCCGGAGGATCAGCGGCCGACGGCCCGCCTCAGGAACTCCTGCACGTGGCGCCAGGGCCCCCAGACATGGCGGGTCTCGATCATGTGCCAGTGGTGCGGGTCGTCGTCGGGGCCGACGGTGATGCCCGCGGCGTCGACGAACTCGCCCATGCCGACGGCATCCATGTCCCAGGGGCCGGTGGTCTTGTAGATCGTGGCCTTCCAGCCGTACTTGCGCATCGAGCGCGGCATGCCGGAGGCCATGAATTCCATGTAGCGCGGCAGGCTCTCGGGCCGGCAGAGATAGGCCTTGTTGAAGCCGACGGCGAGCAGGCGGAAATGGAACGGGTTCTTTTCCAGGTACCGCACCACTTCCGTCGTGTTGGCCGGATAACGCGGCGAGAAGAAGTCGTCGATCACGACGATGCCGTGGGGATTGACGATCTGGTTGGCCAGCTCGAGCTCGCGATAGACGGCGGTGCCGGTGTGCTCGCCGTCGATGTGGCACCAGCGTACCGTGTGGTGCATCGCCTTGAGGTCGAGCTTCGCCGGCAGGTCGATCGAGAAGGCCTCGACCAGCTGCAGGTTGGCCGGTTCGATGCCGGTGGAGCGGATCGAGGCCTTTATCTCCGCCTCATCGAGCCTGCGGTCGCACAGGATGAGCTTTTCGTCGCCCTTGCGGTAATTGGCCAGCATGGAGGCCGACCGCCCCTTCCAGACGCCGATTTCGAACAGATCTCCCTTCGTCTCGGCCTGCTCGTCCAGCAGCCCGCGCCAGACGCAGAACGACTGGAACGAGAACCAGCCCGGAATAGCGTCGATTTTCTCCCAACTGAGCATCCATCTTCCTCTTCGCGCGGCTCTTGCTAACAGCGCCCTATCGACGCTGCAAGCCATCCTGTCTTGCGCGTCCCGCGGCCCTCGGGTAGAGCCCGGAAAACCGCTGCTCGATGCCCTCCACGACTCTCGCATACCGCGCCGCAATCGGCCTGATCTGGGTGCTCGCTCTCTGGCATAGCTGGCTGTGCCGCGGCCTTTTCGTCGACGGCTCGGCCTTCCTGCTCAATATCGTGCGGCTGGAGTGGTTCTTCGATTTCTACCCGCCGCGGCTCTATGCCATGATCGCGGCCCAGGTGCCGATCATGACGGCGATCACGCTTGGCGTGACCGACCTGCACCAGCTGGGCCGGCTCCTGTCGCTCGGCCTGTTCGCCCTGCCGACCTTTTTCTATACGCTGGCGCTGGTCCGGGCCCGCAACGAGCCAGTGCTGCTGGCCCTGGTGATCACGGCCATCGGCCTCGTCTTCATGACGACCTCGTTCTTCATCGTCGGCGAATACAACACGGCATATGCGCTTACGATCGCGGTCGCAGTCTGGTACGCGACGGCCCGGCGGCTGACGCTGCAGGACGGCCTGTTCGTCGCCTTCGCGGGCATCCTGGCCATCCGCACCTACGAGGTCTTCATCTATCTCGGGCCGCTGCTCGCCGCGATGACGCTGTGGCAGGTGTGGCGCCTGCGGCCGCGGCCCGTGCTGGCGGTCCTGCTGCATCTGGTCGCGGCGGCGGGCTTCCTGGCCGGGATGGCGGTCGCGGCCAATTCGGTGATCCATCCCTATTCGGAGGAGCACCTCGCGGAAACCTACTTCACGGCGCTGAACTTCTGGCAGGACCTGCAGTTCGACCTCGCATTCATCCCGGTGGCGACGGTCGCGATCTGGGCGCTGGTGCGGCCGCAGGACCTGGCCACGATCAGGCCCTACCGGTGGGCGCTCGGCTGCCTGGCGCTGCTGGCGCTGTCGCCGCTGCTCGTCGTCGCGGACACGCTGGTCCGGCCGTTCGCCAAGTCCCAGTACGTCGCCCGCACGGTGTCGGGCGTGATCATCGCCACCATGGTGGTCTTCGTCTGGTGCTACACCGCCGAGCGCCTGCGCGGCTGGCGGCTGCGGATCGTGCTGCAGGGAGAGGCCGCACGGCGGCGGCTGCTGGGTTTCGCCTGCATCGTCTTCCTGGCGGCGCTGCCGGCCGACATTTTCCTGTCGCTGAGCTGGGATTCGTTCCTGAAGTCGTTCCGCCACGTCGTGTCCAGCCACAGCGGCATCGTGGCGTTCGAGGACACGCCGCTGTCGCGGCCGCCCGACCTGTACATGATCGAGAACTGGACGATCTCGACCCAGAGCCTGATCCTGCGCTCGAAGCCCGGCGACGGCATCGTCGTGCCGCCGCGCGGCTTCTCCGACTGGGTGCCGTTTCCGCCGGACGAGCCGCCCAATCTGGGCCGTTTCGTCTGGCGCGACTGAGGAGCGTTCCCTTGCCGCCGGCCGTCGCCTACCGCGTCATCATTCTGCTGCTGTGGGCGCTGGTGGTGCTGGATGCGGCCGTCGCGCGCGGCCTGTTCTGGGACGGTGCGTCGTTCCTGGCGAACATGCTCGAGTTCGGGACCTTCCACGATTTCTACCCCGAGCGTTCGCACGTCGACTGGGTGACGCAGGCGCCGACGCTGCTGCTGGCCGAGGCAGGCGTGCGCAACACCCGGCTGCTCGCGATCGTCTATTCGGCGTCCCTGTATGCCTGGCCGGCGGCGCTCTATCACGTCGCTCTGGCGCGCGTGCGCCGTGACGCCACGCTGATGGCGGCAGTGGCGGTGGCGCTCGCGGCGGTCTATCTGCCGACGAGCTTCTTCATCGTCGGCGAGTACAACGTCGCCTATGCCGCGGTGATGGCCGCGATGGCGGTCGTCGTCACGGGCGGCGCGGGCCGGCGCCGCGACGGCGTGATCCTCTGCGCGTTCGGGGCGCTCTGCCAGGCCTCCTACGAGGCCATGCTCTATCTCGGCCCGCTGGTGGCGGCCGCGATCCTGTGGGGGCTGCGCCGCGCCCGCCGCGCCGGCGCCACCGACGATATCGGAAGCCTGCTGGCGCTGCTGGCCGCCTTGACGTTCCTGTCGTCGGCGCTGGTGTCGCTGCAGGCCGTGGTCGAATACTGGAACCTCGACTACTTCGTGCGCGTGCGCGCCGCGACCTTCGACTTCTGGCAGAACCTGCAATTCGTCATCCCGTTCGTCGGCCTTGCAATCCTGGTCGTGGTGTCGATCGTCCTTCCGCGCTGGCTGGAGCGGCGGGGGCCGGCGCTGCTGCTCGGGCTGGTGGCGCTGCTGCTGGCGGCCACGCCGTGGCTGCGCCGGCTCGATCCGGAGGCGATGCTGTTCCCGCCGGCGCACCACATTGCCCGCACCGCCGCCGGTGGGCTGGTGGTCGCGATCGCGATCGCGATGTGGCTCCACGTCGGCTGGCGCCACGCCGGTCGATGGGGAGGGCCGCCCCGCGTGCTGGTGGAACTGCGCCGGCCCGAGGTGGGGCGGCGCCTGCTTTCGGCCGCGTCGGCCCTGCTGCTGGCGGCCGCCGTCCCCGACGTCGCGCTGAGCCGCCTGTGGGTGGGCTATCTCGATTATTTCCGCGGGCTCGTCACCGGCCACACGGGGCTGGTGCGCGCCAACGACCTGCCGATGCGGCAATGGCCGCAGCGGCTGTTCAGCCAGGACTGGACCTATCCCGCGCTCAGCGCGCTGGTGCGCAGCGCGCCGGGACAGGGGATCGTGGTGATGGACAAGGACTACCGCAGCAACCCGCCCTTCGAGCCCTCCTGCGGGACGGTGCCGCGGCTGGAGGGCTACGCCTGGCGGTGACGGCGCGCGGGAAGGCGGTTACGGCCGCATCCCGTGGCTGCTGGCCCCCGGCGTGCGCAGCGGCGCGGCGAGTTCGACGAACTCGCACAGGATCTGGCGCGTGTCGCGGGGATCGATGATCTCCTCGATCCAGAACGTCTCGGCGCTGCGGAAGGGCGAGCGCAGCTTGTTCAGCCGCTCCTCGATCTCCTCCATCTTGGCCTTGCGGTCGGTCGCGGCGTCGAGATCGGCGCGGTAGGCCGCCTCGATGCCGCCCTCCAGCGGCAGCGAGCCCCAGCGGCCCGACGGCCAGGCATAGCGCCAGTTCAGGCGCGAGCCGTTCTGGTGCGCGGCGCCGGCCACGCCGAAGGCGTTGCGGATGATGAAGGTGCACCACGGCACCGTGGTCTGGAACATCGCCGACATGGCGCGCACGCCCTGGCGGATGACGCCGGTCTTCTCGGCTTCGAGGCCGATCAGGAAGCCGGGGCAGTCGCAGAAATAGACGACCGGCAGATGGAAGGTCTCCGCCATGTCGAGGAAGCGGATCACCTTCTGGCAGGTGTCGGACGTCCAGCCGCCGCCATAGAACATCGGATCGCTCGCCATCACCGCCACCGGCCAGCCGTCGATGCGGGCGAAGGCCGTCATCACCGACCGGCCATAGAGCTTGCCCATCTCGAACAGCGAGCCCTGGTCGACGATCTTCTCGACGATCGGGCGGATACGATAGACCTTGCGGGTGTCGCGCGGGATGGCCTGGAACAGCGACTCCTCGCGCCGCGCCGGATCGTCGGTCTGCGGTCCGCGCGCCGGCAGGTCGTAGACCGAGGAGGGCAGGTACGAGAGGAAGCGGCGGGCGAGCGCAAACGCCTCGTCCTCGCTCTCGGCCGCCTCGTCGATGGCGCCGGCGCGGAGCTGGATCTCCCAGCCGCCGAGGTCCTGCTTGTCGAACTGGCGCGGCCCGAGGCGGTTCACGACCGGCGGGCCGGCCACGAACATCGCCGAGATCTCCTTCACCATCACCGAGTAGTGGGTGGCGGCGAGCCGCGCCGCGCCCAGCCCGGCGACCGAGCCGAGGCCGAGCCCGACCGTCGGCACCACACCCATGTTGCGCACGACCCATTCCCAGCCGCTGACGCCCGGCACGTTGGCGCGGCCGGTGGTCTCGATCGTCTTCACCGAGCCGCCGCCGCCCGAGCCCTCGATCATGCGGATCAGCGGCACGCGATACTGGTTGGCGTAGCGCTCGATGTAGATCGCCTTTTCCTTGATGGTGGCGTCGGCCGAGCCGCCGCGCACGGTGAAGTCGTCGCCGGTCACCGCCACCGGACGGCCGTCGATCTTCGCCCGACCCATCACGCTGTTGGCCGGCATGAGATCGACGAGGTCGTTGCGGCCGTCATACTCGGCTTTGCCGGCGACGCTGCCGATCTCGCGGAAGGAACCGTGGTCGACCAAGCGGTCGATGCGCTCGCGCACCGTCAGCCGGCCGGCATCGTGCTGGCGCTTCACCTTGTCCGCGCCGCCCATCCGCTTCGTCATCTCCTGACGGCGGCGCAGTTCATCCATCTCCGGTTGCCAGCTCATGTCCACGTTCCTCGCCTACTTGGTATCAAATGTTGGTTCGGCCTCTCGTGTCGTACCAACACCGGCGCGAACGAGCTACACTGATATGCACGGCGACGGGGGCTTGGCCGATGGACGAAACAGGAGACAGCAGCGTGCTGCTTGTGGCGCGTTGCCTGATCGCGGGCTTGTTCCTGTGGTCGGGCATCGGCCACGCGACGGGCTACGAGCAGACCGCCATCGTCCTCTCGCAGAGCGGGTGGACGTCCTATCTCGTGCCGCTCGCTGTCGCAGTCGAGGTGGGCGGTGCGCTGCTGCTGATCGTGGGCTTCAAGGCGCGTCTCATCTGCCTCGCCCTTGCGGGCTTCTGCGTCGGCACCGCGCTGCTCTTCCACGCCAACTTCGGCGACAAGACGCAGATGTTCCATTTCCTGAAGAACGCCGCCATCGCCGGCGGCCTGCTCGCGCTCTACGTCGCCGGCCCCGGCCGCCTGTCCTTCGACGGCATCGACGAGCCGGGCTGAAAGGCTACAGCGCGCTTTACGCCGACAACGGCTCGTAGACGACGCCGTCGATCAGGTTCTCTTCATAGAGGCGTGCGAGATCGATGCCGCCGGCGGGCAGCGCCGGCTGGAAATCGGCAATGGCGCGGGCGACGCGCGCTTCCTGGTCGCGCCGCAGCTTCTCCGCTTCCTCGACCGTGACGGCCGTGAAGCGCACGACCTGACCTGGCAGCAGGCGTCCCAGCCGCGGCAGGTCGACCGACGCAATGGTCGCGATCTTCGGATAGCCGCCCACGGTCTGGCGGTCGGCCAGCAGCACGATCGGCAGGCCGGCGCCCGGCACCTGGATCGCGCCCGGCGCGATGCCGTCGGAGATGATGTCGGCACCGCCCTTGGCCGGCGGCGTGGCATGCTCGATCACCGGGCCCTCGAAGCGGATGCCCATGCGGTCCGCTTCCTTGGAGACGCGGTACTCCGACTCGACGAAGGTCTTGCGGCCCTTGTCGCTGAAATACTCCTCCTGCGGTCCCCACACGACGCGCACCGGTCCCTTGCCGTAGTCGAACGGCTGGGCGAGCTTGCGCTCGTCGCGCGCGGGCGCGTCACTGCGGGCCAGCGGCAGCACGTCGCCGCCGGCGAGCTTGCGGCCCTCGAAGCCGCCGATCCCGGCGCGGGCGTAGGTCGAGAGGCTGCCCATGAAGGCGGGCAGGGCGAAGCCGCCTGCCACCGCGAGATAGGCCGTGCTCGATCCCTCGACCATGCCGACCTTCAGCGTCTGGCCGCGTTTCAGCAGGTGCGAGCGGTCCGACTCCAGCGGCTTGGGCGGCGCATCGGGCCCCTCGATCAGCGACGGCGACAGCGGCCCGACCAGCGCGATGCGCACCGAGTCCGCCTCGACCAGCAGGTCCGGCCCCATGACGCCGATCTCGAGCCCCGCGGTGCCGCCGGGATTGCCGACCAGTGCATTGGCGAGCGCGAGGCCGATCCGGTCCATGGCGCCGGCGGTCGGCATGCCGAGCGCCATGTAGCCCGTGCGGCCCATGTCCTGCAGCGTGTCGAACAGCCCCGGCCGCACGACCTTCAGGGCCGCGCTCATGCCGTCACCAGGGTCGACCAGTCGAGCGTGCCCGCCTCGACCGCGCGCGCGAGGCGGTCGAAGGTCGCGCGGTCGACGCGCTCGAAGGTGAGGGAGTCGCCCGGTGCCAGGAAGACCGGCTGCTCGCGGCGCTGGTCGAACATCCACAGCGGCGTGCGGCCGATCAGGTGCCAGCCGCCCGGACTCTCGAAGGGATAGATCGTCGTCATGTCCATGGCGATGGCGACCGAGGAACGCGGCACGCGCACGCGCGGCTGGCTGCGCCGCGGCAGGTACAGGCCGGCATCGAGGCCGGCGATGTAGGCGAGGCCGGGCATGAAGCCCAGCACATAGACCGTGAAGGCGGACTTGAGATGCGCCTCGATCACCTGTTCGGGCGTCTTGCCGGTCCGCTCGGCGACCTCGGCGAGATCGGGCGCGAATTCCTCGCCGTCGTAGCAGCAGGGCACCCTCACGCGCCGCGTCTTGCCGCCCACCGGCAGGCCGCGCGCCATCAGCGCGTCGATCTCGGGCTGCAGGGCCGCCCGCGACGTCGCCATCGGGTCGTAGGTGACCATCAGGGACCGCATGGTCGGTACCGTTTCGACCACGCCGGCCAGCCGCCCGGAGGCCTTGGCCTCGCCGATCGCCGCATGCAGGGCCATGACCTGGCCGTTGATCCGGGGCGAGATTTCGTTGCCGAATTCGACCGTGAAGGCCGTGTCGCCGCAGGAAAGGTACCGAACGCTCACCAGCAAAACTCTGGAACAATCACAGGCAGAAGGCGCCGGTTCCGGACGCCGGCGTCATCCCGGGCGCAGCGGCAGGTCCTCGGCGGCACTCCATCGAAGGCCCCACGCTGCGCTGCGCTCGGGATGACACCGGCTCGTTCCTCGACGCTTTGGGTTTGGTCGAACTCTCCTTAAGATAGCGGCTTCGATCGAAGGAGTCTCGCATGTCAGCAGCCACCACCAACGCCGGACTGGTGAATATCAACTCCGATCTGGGCGAAAGCTTCGGGCCCTGGGTGATGGGCAACGACGCCGAGGTGCTGAAGATCGTGAAATCCGCCAACGTGGCCTGCGGCTTCCATGCCAGCGACCCCGTGGTGATGATGGATACGGTGAAGCTCTGCGTGCAGAACGGCGTCAGCATCGGCGCCCACCCCGGCTTCGCCGACCTGCAGGGCTTCGGCCGGCGCGTCATCCAGCTCACGGTCAAGGAACTCGAGGCCAACATCGCCTACCAGCTCGGCGCCCTGCAGGCGGTGGCCGCGCTGCACGGCGCCAAGGTCACGCACATCAAGCCGCACGGCATGATGGGCAACATGTCGGCCGACAGCGTCGAGATGTCGGAGGCCATCGCGCGCGCCGCCAAGGCGGTCGACCGCGACATCATCTTCCTGTGCCAGGCCAATACCGAGCAGGGCAAGGCGGCGCGCAAGTACGGCCTGCGCGCGGCGGAGGAGGTGTTCGCCGACCGCACCTACACGGATGCCGGCACGCTCACCCCGCGCAAGGAGCCCAACGCGATGATCAAGGACGCCGCGCAGGCCGTGGCGCATGTGCGGCGCATGGTCGACGAGCAGGCGATCTACTCGACCTCGGGCAAGCGCATTCCCTGCCAGGTCGATTCGATCTGCGTGCACGGCGACGGCCCGACCGCGATCCCGGTCTCCACGGCCGTGCGCGAAGGGTTGGAGGCGGCCGGCATCCGCATCGTCACCCTGCCGGAACTGCCGAGCCTCAAGCACTAGGCCGACAAGCGGCCGCGGTCTGTGTCGGCGCCAGCCGGCCGCCCTTTGCGTCGGCCGGAAGCCGCTTGCGGTTACAAAGATCGTCGTGACAAGAAACCGGGAGTTGCGATACGAGCCTGTCGTCCACTGGATGAGTGGGGTCTAGGGCGGAGACCTCGTTTCTGAGTACGGCGGGAGAGGCCTGGTGACATGAATCGACTGCGCGATGTGTCGTCTGCAATGCGCGATGGGTGGAGGACGTGGGCCGGGCTCGCCTGTATCGCCGTTCTGGTGACCGGTTGTTACGAAAAGAACAAGCTTGCCGCACCGCCGCCGGCGAAGGTCACGGTTGCCGCCCCGGTTCAGGCGCCGATCACGCTCTACGCAGAGTTCACAGGCAAGACGGCGCCGTCTCTTTCGGTCGATCTCGAAGCCCGCGTGGAGGGCTATCTGACCGCCATCGGCTATCGCGACGGCGAGGCGGTCAAGAAGGGGCGGGAGCTTTTCGAGATCGAGAAGAACCAGTACCAGGACCAGGTCACGGTTCAGCAGGGGCAGCTGACCATGGCCCAGGCCAAGGAGGCCAACGCGAAGGTCCAGTACGACCGTCAGGTCGCCCTCGGCCAGAAGGAGGCGGCAAGCCAGCGCTCCGTCGAGGATTTCCGGGCGACACTCGACACCGCCAGGGGGCAGGTGACGGCCAACGAGGCAAGCCTGGACCTCGCCAAGGTGAATCTCGGCTATACGACCATCCGTGCGCCGTTCGACGGTGTGGTGACCCGTCATCTCGTCGATGTCGGCTCGCTGGTCGGGTCTTCGGGACCGACCAAGCTCGCCACCATCCTTCAGGTCGATCCGCTCTACGTCTATTTCAACATGACGGAGCAGCAGCAGATCGACATGCGCGACGCCCTGGCCGCACAGGGCAAGACGCTGCGCGACATCCGCGAGAAGAATATCGAGCCTCCGGTCGAGGTTGCCTTGGCGCAGGACAAGACGTTCAGGTACTCGGGCCGGATCGACTATATCGCGCCGCAGCTCGACGGCTCCACCGGCTCGCTGCAGATGCGCGCCACCCTCGCCAACAAGGACGTGGAATTGGTGCCCGGCCAGTTCGTGCGGGTCCGCGTGCCCATCGGCAAGATCGACAAGGCGCTCCTGGTCGATGACACGGCGGTGCGATCCAACCAGGTCGGCAGCTATGTCATGGTGGTCGGCAAGGACAACGTCGTCGAGCAGCGCTTCGTGACGACCGGCCCGGTCGAGGGTCAGCTGCGCGTCGTCACCAAGGGGCTGAATGCCGGCGACAGGGTGGTGATCGGCTCCCTCCAGCGCGCCATCTCGGGCAAGAGCGTCAACCCTGTTGACGGCGCCATGGCGGCCCTGCCGTCGACGACCGGCTCCACGACGACCGGTTCCACTCCGACCGGTTCCACTCCGACCGGCACCAAGAGCAAGATCTCTCCCTGACACCGGCAGTTCCGAGGCGGAGCCCATGTTTTCGCGCTTCTTCATCGAGCGGCCGGTGCTGTCCAACACGCTGGCGTTCCTTATCGTCCTGCTGGGAATTCTGTCCCTTACCAGCCTGCCGGTTTCGCAGTATCCCAACGTGGTGCCGCCCACCGTCTCGGTGACCGCGACCTATCCCGGCGCCAACGCCCGGACCGTGATGGACACGGTGGCCCTGCCGATCGAGCAGCAGGTGAACGGTGTCGACGGCATGCTCTACATGCAGTCGACCAGCGGCAACGACGGCAGCTATTCGCTGGTGGTCACCTTTGCCATCGGCACCGACCCGGACATGGCGCAGGTGCTGGTCCAGAACCGCGTCTCGCTGGCCTCCGCCCAGCTACCCACCGCGGTCTCGACGCAGGGGCTGAACGTCCAGAAGGTGTCGACTTCCATCCTGAAGTTCGTGAATCTCTATTCGCAGGACGGGCGCTACGACAACCTGTTCCTCGCCAACTACGCCACCCTCAGTCTGAAGAACGAACTCGCGCGGCTTCCGGGCGTCGGTTCCGTCACCGTGCTGGGGTCCGGCAACTACGCGATGCGCGTATGGCTCGATCCCGATCGCCTGCAGACCTACGGCCTGACGCCGAGCGATGTTACCGCCGCGATCCAGCAGCAGAGCACCGAGGTCACGGCGGGTCTTGTGGGGGCGCCGCCCACCCCGTCCATGGTGAACTTCCAGTACGCCATCAACGTCATCGGCCGCTTCGACGAGGCGAAGGACTTCGAGAACATCGTGGTGAAAGTCCTCGACGAAGGTGGCGGCAGGATCGTACGCATCCGCGACATCGGCCGCGTCGAGCTGGGCGCCGCCACCTACGGCCACACCGCGACGCTCGATGGCAAGCCTTCGGCGGCTATCGCCATCAGTCAGCTGACCGGCGCCAATGCGCTGGCCGTTGCCGAAGAAGTCGACGCCAAGATGAAGGAGCTCGCCAGGGCCTTCCCGGCAGGGCTCACCTACAAGGTATCCTTCGACAGCACCAAGTTCGTCACTGCCTCCATCGACGAAGTGTACGAGACGCTCGTTATCGCCGCGGCGCTGGTACTGGTCGTCATCCTGCTCTTCCTCCAGGACTGGCGGGCCATGCTGGTGCCGGCGACCACGGTGCCGGTGACCATCATCGGCGCCTTCGTGGCCATGGCGCTGCTCGGCTACACCGTGAATACCACCAGCCTGTTCGCCCTGGTGCTCGCCATCGGCATCGTGGTGGACGATGCCATCGTCATCGTCGAAGGCGTGTCGCGTCACATGGATGCGGGCATGTCCAGCCGCGAGGCGGCGGTGAAGGCCATGTCGGAGCTGTTCGGTCCCATCATCGGCATTACGCTCGTCCTGATGGCGGTGTTCCTGCCGGCGGCCACCATGTCCGGTCTCACCGGCAAGATGTACCAGCAGTTCGCGCTGGTCATCGCCGCCACCGCCGTGATCTCGGCGATCAACGCGGCCACTCTAAAGCCGACGCAATGCGCGTTGTGGTTGCGCCCCTCGACGCCGCCGGAGAGGCGGAATTTGGTCTATCGCGGCTTCAATGCCGCCTATGCCGTCGTCGAGAGGATCTATGTCGCCGTGGTGCGCCGGCTGGTGCGCTTTGCGTCGCTCACCACGCTTGTCGGGCTGGGGCTGGTCGGCGTTGCCTTCTATGGCCTGTCGCAGGTGCCGACAGGCTTCCTGCCGGACGAGGACCAGGGCTACTTCGTCATCAGCCTGAATCTGCCCGACTCGGCCTCGGCGCAGCGCACCGAGACCGCGGTCGCCGAGGCGGTCGCGCGCATCCGGCCGCTCGACGGCATCGACAGCGTCATCGGCGTGTCGGGCATCTCACCACTCGACAACAATGCCACGCTCTACAGCACGGGCATGCTGTACGTGGTGCTGAAGGACTGGAGCGAGCGCAAGACCGCCGCGCTGAGCGCCGCCAGCATCGGCAGCAAGGTGCGCACCGTGCTCGCCGATCTTGGCACCGCCGAGGCCACGATCCTGATGCCGCCGCCCATTCAAGGCATCGGCAATGCGGCAGGCTTCACCATGATGGTGGAGATGAAGGACGGCAGTTCCAGCTTTGTCACCCTGCAGGACACCGCCGACGAGATCGTCGACGAGGCTGCCACCCAGACCGGTCTCTCCCATGTGACGACCAACTTCCGGGGCAACGTCAAGCAGCTGCGCCTCGTGGTGGACCGGGTGAAGGCCGAGACGTACGGGCTCACCGTCGGCCAGGTGTTCACGGCGCTGGAGACCTATGTCGGCTCGAGCTACGTGAACCAGTTCACCAAGTTCAACTACGTCTTCCAGGTCTACGTTCAGGCCGACGCGCCGTTCCGCCTGCAGCCCGACGACATCCTGAAACTCAAGGTGAAGGGGGCGGGAGGAAAGATGGTGGCCCTCGGCGAGGTGGCGCGGTTCGTGGACGATGTCGGGCCGCCGCTCATCACCCTCTACAATCTCTATCCTGCGGCGCAGGTGACCGGCGGCCCGGCGACCGGCTTCAGCTCGGGGGACGCGATGACGCTGATGAGCGAGGTCGCCGGTCGGGTGCTGCCGTCGTCCATGGGGACGGCATGGACCGCCATGTCCTACCAGGAGCAGTTGATCGGCAACCAGATCTACTATGTCTTCGGCATCGCGCTGGTGCTGGTCTATTTCGTCCTGTCCAGCCAGTACGAAAGCTGGCTGCGGCCGCTGGCGGTGATCCTCGCGGTGCCGCTCACCCTGCTTGGCACCGTGGTGGCACTCGCGGCCACCGGCCTGCCGAACGACCTGTACACGCAGATCGGTATCGTGCTGCTCGTCGCCCTCGCGGCCAAGAATGCCATCCTCATCGTGGAATACGCCCGTGAGCGCCGGGCCGAGGGCATGGAGGCCGGGGCGGCGGCGGTCGAGGCGGCGCGGCTGCGGTTCCGTCCCATCCTCATGACCTCCTTCGCCTTCATCTTCGGCATGCTGCCCCTGGTCTTCGCCACCGGGGCGGGAGCGGGCGCACGCGTGTCGCTCGGCATGGCCGTGGTCAGCGGCATGCTGGCCTCGACCGGTCTGGCGGTCCTGTTCGTGCCGGCGTTCTTCACGGTGCTGGAGCGGCTGTCGTCCCGCCGCTTGTAGCGTCGGCCGCGCGCGATCGAGACGGAAGCGTTCGGCCTGCCATTGCGGGTGGCACGGGACAGGTCTTCAGGACGATATCGTCGCCGGCCAAGCGGGGCGCTTACTTCCGGTTCGGACAGCCGCTGCATGGCTCGATCGGGCGGTTGGGCGAACCTGGCAATTATGCTATAATTGCAATAAATATTGGCGGAATGATGCGATAAAGACAACGCCATCGATTGATGCTCCGGTCGGCGGCATCGAGGGGAGGCGGCTGTCCGCTCCGATTCTCCGCAAACCCTCGCGAGATTCGTCGAGCCTCGCGAGGAATTGGATCGGATGCAGTGACGACAGCGTTTTGGGCCAATCCTCGCGAGCCCGTTTTTTTGATGAGGATGCAGCGGGGGGGAGGAGGAGGCGCACGGCGCGGCAAAGTCTTCGGGCAGCCTTTCCGCATCGGCGTTCGAGGTTTCCCACCGCTATGGGAAAGAGGCGAAACGCGAACCCGCGTCGCCTTGTGCCGCATCCGTCCGCCGCTATAGTCCGCCCCAACCCGATTGAGACCCATTTTCGAGGAGTGGCGTATGGCGGCGTTCGGCAAGGCCCAGTACATCAAGCGCGTCGAGGACGACAGGCTGCTCACTGGCACCGGCGGCTTCACCGACAACCTGTCGCGGCCCAACCAGGTCCATGTGGTGCTGGTCCGTTCGCCGCACGCCCATGCCCGGATCGCGAATATCGACACGTCGGCTGCGAAAAAGGCGCCGGGCGTGGTGGCCGTCTATACCTGGGCCGACATGGCGGCGGACGGCTGCGGCGACTTCTCCTTCCCGGCCATGTTCCCCAACGCCGACGGCAGCAAGCCCGAGATGACGCCGCGCCGGTCGCTGGCGCACGAGGTCGTGCGCCATGTCGGCGAGGCGGTGGCGGCGGTGGTCGCCGAGACGCGCGAGCAGGCCGTCGATGCGGTCGAACTGGTCGAGGTGGAATACGATCCGCTGCCGGCCGTGACGGAGATCGACGATGCGCTCAGGCCCGGCGCACCGCTGGTCTGGCAGGGTGCCCCGGGCAACCTCGCCGGCTTCAACCGCTTCGGCGACCAGGCCAAGGCCGACGACGCCTTCAAGGCGGCCGCGCACATCGTGTCGCTCGACATCATGCACCAGCGCCTGATCGTGAACGCCATGGAGCCGCGCGCCATCATGGCCGAGTGGGAAGACGACCGCATGATCGTCCACATCGGCAGCCAGAATCCCTCGGTCACGCGCGATACGCTGGCGGGCGTGATCCTCAAGATGCCGAAGGAGCAGGTGCGCGTGCTGGTGCGCGACATCGGCGGCGGCTTCGGCATGAAGACCGGCATCCAGCCCGACGAGTCGGTCGCGGTGTGGGTAGCCAAGGTGCTGAAGCGCCCGGCCAGGTGGCGCGCCGAGCGCAGCGAGGAGTTCCAGGCCACGACGGCCGGCCGCGACCAGTTGCACAAGGCCTCGCTGGCGCTCGACAAGGACGGCCGCATCCTGGCGCTGCGCATGGAGGCCTTCGCCAACATCGGTGCCTATCCCTCGCGCGGCGGCGTGGTGATCCCGCTGTTCGTCGGCCCCAAGGTCACGACGGGCACCTACGACATCCCGGTCGTCGATCTCAGGCTCAACTGCGTCCTCACCAACACGGCCACCATCGCCGCCTATCGCGGCGCCGGCCGGCCGGAATGCATCTTCAACATCGAGCGCCTGATGGACACGGCAGCGCGCCAGATCGGCATGGATCCGGCCGAACTGCGGCGCCGCAACTTCGTGAAGCCGGCGCAGATGCCCTACACCACGGCGATGGGCGAGAAGTACGACACCGGCGACTTCAACCTCTTCCTTGGCAAGACGCTCGACGCCTCCGACTGGAACGGCTTCGCCCAGCGCAAGGCCGAGGCGGAGAAGCGGGGCAAGCTCTACGGCCGCGGGCTCGCCTCCTACGTCGAGTGGACCAGCGCCAACGTCATGAACGAGATGGCGCACTACGAGGTGAAGGCCGACGGCACGGTGACGATCTGGATGGGCACCCAGGGCATGGGGCAGGGGCTGCAGACCAGCTTCACCCAGCTCGCCTCCGAGCTGCTGGGCATCGATCCGTCCAAGATCGAGATCGCCATGGGCGATTCCGACCGCGTCGGCGGCGTCGGCTCGATGGGCTCGCGCTCGGCCTATATCGGCGGCTCGGCGGTCCTCACCGGCAGCGAGAAGCTGATCGACAAGGGCAAGGACCTGGCGGCCGATGCGCTGGAAGCCAGCACGGCCGACATCACCTATGCCTCGGGCCGCTTCACCATCGCCGGCACCGACCGCGGCATCGGGCTCGGCGAGCTGGCGGCCAAGCAGCCCGACAAGCGTATCTTCATCGAGAACGTGAACACCGTAGACGGCATCGCCTGGCCGAATGGCGCGCATGTCGGCGAGGTGGAGATCGATCCCGAGACCGGGCACGTGGAGCTCAAGCGCTACACGACGGTCGACGACGTCGGCCGGCCGCTGCACCGGCCGATCGTGTTCGGCCAGATCCACGGCGGCTGCGCCCAGGGCATCGGCCAGGCGCTGCTGGAGGAGAACGTCTACGACCGCGAGTCCGGACAGCTCCTCACCGGCTCGTTCATGGACTATGCCATGCCGCGCGCCGACACCTTCCCGACCTTCAACAACCAGCTCGACGACTCGGTGCCGGCCAAGAGCAATCCGCTTGGCGCCAAGGGCGTAGGCGAATCGGGAACGGTCGGCTCCACGCCCACGGTGATGAACGCCATCATGGACGCGCTGTGGCCGCTCGGCGTGCGCAACTTGCAGATGCCCGCCACGCCGCTGCGCGTCTGGCAGGCGATCCAGGCTACGCGCAAATAAAGGGGAAGCGATGAAGCAGCGCATCTTCGGTTGGATCTCGACGCTCGTCGGCGTCGTCCTGGCGCTGGCCCTCGTCGAGGTCACCGCCACGGTGTGGCTGATGATCGAGGACGGGCACTACACGCCCGCGTCGGAACTCTTCGAGCGCACGCAGAACACCTACGTGCGCGACATGACGAAGCATTCCGACTGCCGCTACGTCGATACGCTGTTCCCGCATCCCTACGTCGCCTTCGTCCACCACGCCAACCCGCCCTGCGGCAAGCCGTGGGTGAACAATGTCGGCCTGTTCGGTCCCGACTTCCCGACGGTGAAGCGCACCGACGTCTACACCGTGATGCTGGTCGGCGGCTCGGTGGCGTCCCAGCTCGGCCAGGAACTGCAGCCGCCGGCGCAGCGCTATCTCGAGGAGGAGCTGAACAAGCGCTACATCAGCCCCACCGGCAAACCGTTCCTGCTCCTCAACGGTGGCGACGGCGCCTGGAAGGAGCCGCAGTCCTTCATCCTGTTCTCGCTCTATGCCAGCTCGGTCGATGCGGTGCTGACGCTCGACGGCTTCAACGAGCACTATTTCTTCTTCCCCGGTACGCCTGAGCGTCTCGAACGGCCGCTCAGCAACTTCATCGACGTCAATCCGTTCGTCGCCGACGAGAATTTCGGAGATGCCGCCATCGGCTGGGTGATCGGCCGCGTCGGCGGCACGCTGCAGCGCATGCCGTTGCTGGGTCACAGCCACGCCGCCTACATGATCGTCCGTGGCATCGAGGCGGTGGCCAAGAGCAAAGACATCTTCTCCTCGACCAAGAAGACGACGCTGGCCAGCCTGTTCAAGATGCCCGACGACATCGTCAAGGACCATGAACGAGAGTTCCAGGTCCAGGTGGGCCTCTACCAGAAGTATGAGCGGGCGATCGAGGCGGTGGCCAAGGACAACGGCGTGAAGACGGCCTACTTCTTCCAGCCCGTGCCGGCCTACGGCAAGGAGCTGACCGAGGAGGAGAAGAAGGACGCCGGCGATCTCAGCTATGGTCCCCTCTATCGACGCCTCGTCGGGGAGATGATGACCCTGCGCAGCCGCGGCATGGCCATGTACGATCTGGGCGACATCTACAAGGACGAGAAGGGCCGGATCTATGCCGACCAGGTCCATTGCTATCGCGAGCCCGGCCCGAAGGCCAACAGCCGCGGCTACTCGATCATGGCCCAGCGCGTCGCGCAGAATCTCGCCGAGGCCTGGGGGCTCAAGGAGAAGCCTGCCAACTGAGCGTACCGTGCCCGGTTGCGATTGATACAAAGGCGGGCCGTTCGCGACACCAAAGTTACAGATTCGCGACCTATATCTTCCTTGCGCCGCTCGGGAGGGGTCCCGGGAAGCGCGGTTATATCGTGTGGGAAGCGCTCCGCCTGCGGGCGGGGCAAGGGTGCCGGCCTAACGAGCGAAGGGGTTCGCTCCAGGCCGGCGGGGTCAGAACTTGGGGTGTTCCATGACGACTGCTCGTGCGTCTGCTGTCTGCCGTTCGCTGTGCGATGATTGCGTCGGCCGATCCTCCATCCGCTATGCGCTGATGGTCGGTCTCGCCTCCTCGGCATTGCTGGTGCTGGTGCGAGTCGCCACCGCTGCGGCTTCACCACTTTTCACTGGCTAGTGCGAATAGCCGCGGTCATCCGGCTTTGCGTTTGATCGGCGCTTTGGGGTGCGCCATCCTCGACGGGCCGGCAACGGGATCCGGCCAAGAAAGGAACCAACCGTGTCGCGTACCGACCGCGTCGAAGGCACGTCGATCCATCGCCCGCCGTCCATCGACCGCATGGCCAACTGGCCGGCGCTCGCACCGCTGATCGACAAGGTCGGCCGGGCGCCGGTCGTGGACGCGCTGCGCGCCTGGGCGGAGGCGCGGCGCGGCCATGCCGATGTCGGCGACGCGGCGGCCTGCGCGCGCTGGTGCGAGGAGAAGCTGGCGTCCCTCGCCCATCCCTCGCAGCGGCGCGTGTTCAACCTCACCGGCACGGTGCTGCACACCAATCTCGGCCGCGCGCTGCTGGCGGAAGAGGCGATCGAGGCGGCGGTGGCCGCCATGCGCACGCCGACCACGCTCGAGTACGATCTCGCCGATGGCGGCCGCGGCGAGCGCGATGATCACATTGCGCCGTGGCTGTGCCGGCTCACCGGCGCCGAAGCCGCGACGGCGGTGAACAACAATGCGGGTGCCGTGCTGCTGGCGCTTGCCGCGCTGGCGGCGGGACGCGAAGTGATCGTCTCGCGCGGCGAGCTGATCGAGATCGGCGGCGCCTTCCGCATCCCCGACATCATGGCGCGCGCGGGCTGCCGGCTGGTCGAGGTCGGCACCACCAACCGCACGCACCTCAAGGACTATGCGGCGGCGATCGGGCCGGACACGGCCGCGATCATGAAGGTGCATCCCTCCAACTACGCGGTGCAGGGCTTCACCAGCTCGGTGCCGGCGGCGGAGCTGGTGCCGCTGGCGCACGAGAAGGGCCTGCCGGTGATCGAGGATCTCGGCAGCGGCACGCTGGTCGATCTCGAGACCTGGGGCCTGCCGCACGAGCCGACGGCGCGCGAGGCGGTTGCGGCCGGCATCGATGTCGTCACCTTCTCCGGCGACAAGCTGCTGGGCGGCCCGCAGGCGGGGCTGCTGGTGGGCAAGCGCTCCTGCATCGAGCGCATCGCGAAGAATCCCCTGAAACGCGCCCTGCGCCTCGACAAGGTGCGGCTGGCCGGGCTCGAGGCGACGCTCAGGCTCTATGCCGCTCCCGAGCGGCTGGTGATGCGCCTGCCGACGATCCGCACGCTGGCGCGGCCGGCGGCCGAGATCCATGCTCAGGCCGAACGCCTGCTGCCGGCCTTCGCGCAGGTGCTGGGCGCGGCCTGGCAGGCCGGCATCCGGCCGGTGCGCGGCCAGATCGGCTCCGGCGCGCTGCCCGTCGACCTGCTGCCCTCCTTCGCGCTGACGGCGAAGGGCCGGGGCCTCAACGGCCTCGCTGCCGCGTTGCGCGCGTTGCCCATCCCGGTGATCGGCCGCATCGAGGACGACACGCTGCTTCTCGACCTGCGCACGCTCGACGACGAAGCCGCTTTCGTCGCGCAGCTCGACCGGCTCGCGCCATGATCGTCGGCACCGCGGGTCATATCGATCATGGCAAAACGGCGCTGGTGAAGGCTCTCACCGGCGTCGATGCCGATCGCCTCAAGGAAGAGAAGGCGCGCGGCATCACCATCGATCTCGGCTACGCCTACAGCGATCTCGGCGACGGCCGCCAGCTCGGCTTCGTCGACGTGCCGGGCCACGAGCGCTTCGTGCACAACATGCTGGCGGGCGCGACCGGCATCGATGCCGCCCTGCTGGTCGTGTCGGCGGCCGAAGGCATCAAGCCGCAGACGGTCGAGCATCTGCAGATCCTCGACCTGCTGGGCCTCGACCGCGGGATCGTGGCGCTGACCAAGGCCGATCTCGTCACGGAGGACCAGCTTCTCGAACGCATGACCGAGGTCGAGGCGCTGCTGGCGACCAGCACGCTCAAGGGCGCGGAGATCGTGCCGGTGTCCGCGCTCACCGGCCAGGGCGTCGACGAGCTCAAGGCCAAACTCCTGGCGTTGGGCGAGAGCGTGCGGAGCACGACCGGCTTCGCGCGGCTGGCAGTGGATCGCAGCTTCGTGCTGCCGGGTGCGGGCGTCGTCGTCACCGGTACCGTGCATGCCGGCGAGATCCGGGTCGACGACCGCCTGTTGCTCACGCCCTCGGGGCTGGAGGCGCGCGTGCGCTCGCTGCATGCGCAGAACCGGCCCGCCGAGATCGGCCGCGCAGGCGAGCGCTGCGCGCTCAATCTCACCGGCCCCAAGCTCACGAAGGAGGCCGTGCGCCGTGGCGACTGGGTCGTGAGCCCCGAACTGCATGCGCCGACGGATCGGCTCGACGTGCGGCTCAAGCTGCTGGCCTCCGAGCCGCACGCGCTCAAGCACTGGTCACCGGTCCATGTCCATATCGGCGCCGCGCATGTGATGGGCCGCGTGGCGTTGCTGGAGGGCGATTCTCTCGCCCCCGGCGCGAGTGGGCTGGCGCAGCTCGTGATCGAGGAGGAGATCGGCGCGCTTGTGGGCGACCGCGTCATCCTGCGCGATCCCTCGGCCACGCGCACGATCGGCGGCGGCACCGTCGTCGATCCGTTCGGCCCGCCGCGCAACCGCCGAACGCCGCGCCGGCTGCGCGAACTTGCCCTGATGGAAGAGCTGGAGCCGATTGCCGCGCTGATTTCCGCGGAAGGCGGTTTCGTCGATCTGGCGCGGCTCGGCCTCGCGCTCAACCTGCGCCCGGAGGAGGCGGACAGGCGACTTGCCGAGGCGGGCGGCGTGCGCGTGCAGGGGTTCGGATTCCGGCCCTCGACCCTGGCTGCGGTGCGCCAGGATATCGTCGACACGCTCGGCGCCTTCCACGAGGCCAATGCCGATGCGCCCGGCATGCCGCCGGAGCGGCTGCGGGTGAGCCTGAAGCAGCGCTGGCCCGCCCCGGTGTTCCGTGCGCTGCTGGAGGGAGAGGCGGCCGCAAAGACGGTCGTGGTCGAGGGAGGTTTCGCGCGCCTGCCTGGCCATTCGCTCACGCTGACACCGCGGGACGAGGCGCTGTGGAGGAAGATCTCGGCGGAGCTTGCCCGCGAGCGCTTCAAGCCGCCGCGCGTGCGCGACTTCGCCAACGAATTCCGCGAGCCTGAACCCAACGTGCGCAAGCTCCTGCGCCAGCTCGCGCGTCTGGGCCGCGTGGTCGAGATCGCCCCCGACCAGTTCTTCCTGCGCCCGGCGGTGGCGGAGATGATCGCCATCGCCCACGGCCTGGGGCCCGATTTCACCGCGGCGCAATTCCGCGACAGCCTCGACAACGGCCGCAAGCTGGCGATCCTCATTCTGGAATTCTTCGACCGCCACGGCATCACGATCCGCCGCGGCGACCTGCGCCGCACCATCCCGCAGAAGCTCGGCCAGTACGGGGCGCCGCCGGCCGGCATCCCGGCGTGACAGGCGTCTCCGTCTCGGGGAATATCGGTCCTGGAAGAGAAGCGCTCCCGGTGGGGCGGCTGGCCTTCAAAGCCAGAGAGGGCCGCCAGACGGCTCTTAGTGGGTTCGACTCCCACTCTCTTCCGCCAGCCCGCCTTGCGCCGCCACGAAGCCGGATCAGTACAGCAGGATCCTCTGAAGGTCGTAGGTCACCACGTATTCCCTGGTGATCGTCCCGGTTCTCTTGATGCGCCCTTCCATGCCGTTGTCGGGCTTGTCCCTGATCCGGGGCTCCATCCATTTCGTGTTCTTCAGGCGAAGGGCGTCCAGGTCGGTGATCCCGGTGAAGAACTGGTCGGTTGTCGTGCTGCGCAGGCACCGTTCCTTCGTGGGAGGGGGAGTCTCCGTCACCGGCGTGCTGTCGCAGCCCTGGTCGTACTCGTGCGACCGGTGCAGCGTTCTTTCGCAACCAAGCTTCTGCTCGAAGACGTCGAAGCTCACGTACCAGCCTGGAGGCCCCTGGCTCCCGGCCTCCGAGTGCCAGCTCACGTCGAATCGCGCGGCAACGGCCCCTTGCATGATCGCGCTGGATCCCCTGCTTTCCTTTTCGCTGATGACGCCCTTCCTGCCGCCGCGGCATGCCCTCGGCGTCGCGGCTTTGGAATTGGTGTTCTCGGTCCGCCGATACTCGACTTCGCCCGAGAAGGTCCGGCCCGCGCATTCAGAGCGGTTCGAGGGATCGGCGCAATCGCCCGTTATCTTCGCGTCGTAGAATTCGTATGTCGTCTGATCTTCGACGTAGTGGCGGTCTCCCGTCGCCTGGGCATGGGAAGCGGCGATCAGGCCATCGCGATGATAACGATCGTCGATCTTGCGGGTCACCGTGACCTCGCCGATCCAGAAATCCTGCTTCGCCTTCTTGGGCGATACCAGCGGCGCAAGAGGATCCGGATCGTCCTGTGCGACGCTCCGATGGCAGGGGCCGGCTATCGCCAACACCGAACACAGTGCCAGGATCGGCCTGGTGGCTCTGGAAGCAGGTTTCACGGCAAATCCTCGCTCACGCTGGTCAGGGCGAGTAGTTTGTCATCTTCCCTTTGCGCGCCATGCGAGGGCGTTGATTCAAGTCAAGGTGAACCGCGCCACGGCAGTAGCCGTTCCCTTCTCTCGATCGCGATGGGGGAACCGTGGCGGAGGCGCTAGGCTGGTGGTGGAATGATTGCCGGGACCTGCATGGTGCACAGGGTGATCGCGAGCGAATATCGTCCGGGAGCGGATTGCGAGGCAATGGTTTCGGCTTGCGCGATGTAGACGCTCGTATGGGGTTGTATGACCATGACGATCTCCTCGCAGTTCGGATCGTCGAGCGCCTGGGCCATGAGCTTCGTCAGCTCCTTGCCGACGTTGCTTCCGGAGCCGCCCGGACCGTAGGGCGTCGTTCCCGGGATGGTGTAGGCCGGCAGCGCGGAGCATGCCGTTTGATGAAGGATGTTCACCAGCCAGTGTCTCCACCGCGGCTGTGCCTGCGCGCTGCCGGGGACCACGCCATACCTGGCCGCGATCTGATGAAGATTGAGCGCGCCGTTGAAGTCGCCCTTGCGCGCCCTCCATGTTGCGAGGTTGCTGGCGGCGAACTGCGTGTTGACCATCGCGGTCATCTCCAGCGTGGCCGGGGTGTTGAAGATCATGCCCATTGCGCCCTCCTCAAGAGACCGGTGCCATTATTGGCGCGCACCGTGCGAAAATGAAACACAAGGATCCCATTCATCCGAAGGCCGACCGAAGGTCGCGCGATCCTTCCTGCCAGACGCGGATCGCACGCGTCGCGAACACCGCCGGCAACCCGACGTCTCGCGCCCAGTCGTTCGCCCGCTCTTCGCTGCTGAGCCAGCGAAAGTGCTCCAGGTGAGGGGGACCGCCAAGATGGTGGCCGGTCTCGTGGGCGAGCGCGACGGCGAGACCGGCCCATCCGATGCAGCGATGTCGGGTGAGACCGCCATAGATGACGACGCAATGTCGTCCATTCAGCCGGAGGGCCTGCGCGTTCGCAGCCGGTACGGACGGTCTCGACTCGTAGAGGATGTCGGGAAAGGTTTTTTCGAAGCGGGCGATCAATGCAGCGATCCGTCGGCGCGGCCATCGGGCCGTCTCCGGCCAGAGCAGATGAGGCGGCACGGGATCGTCGAAGATCGGCATCGATCAAGCCTACTCCTTGTCACCCGCATCTGCGCGATGGTTCATCGCATTCACGATTGCGTTCTGGGGATAGCGACCGTGAGCGCGGGTCTTGTGAGCCGACGGCGAATGGCCTAGTAGAAGTTCATAAGGACTGTCGGCGATGTCGAAGTCCGCACCGTGCGTGCTCCTCCGCGAGCGCGCGCACCCAACGCTAAAACGCTACCGCTTCACCCCTTGCCCCTCAGGGAGTGCGGATGCCTCATCAGGCTGCTCGTGCGGAGATTCATCCGCAGGCTGGCGACAGTCGTTCGTCGGTCGTCATCGCCCTCGCGTCTCGTCGCACTCCGGTCGCGCCGAAGCCGTCGCCAACCTTCGTCGTGATCCGGCCATCGCGGCCGGCGCGCGGCCGACGCCTGCTCCTGACCTTCAGCGCCGCGACAGTGCTCGCATCGGCTCTGCTGATCGTGGCGATGGCGCAACGCCTGCCGATGCTCCACTGGCCGACGCTCCACTGGCCGACGCTCCACTGGCCGACGCTCGACTTGCCGCGCGTCGCGGCGACAGCGACGACGACGCCGGCGATACCGGCGGGGCCGACACCTCAGGCGGCGGAGCCGGCGCCCCCGGTGGCGGGGAGCGATCCCGATCTCGCGCTGGCGGCGCAGATTCCGGCGCCGGAGGATCCGCCGCCGCCCCCGACGATTTCATCCCAGGCTGTCGTCCAGGACATCGTGCAGGAATCCGTCCTGCATCTCGGCAAGGGCGGCACGCTTGCGGGTCTTCTCGGCGACCTCAATCTGGATCGGCAGGAAATCGCCCGGGCGCTGACGGCGCTGGCGCCGCATGTCAGCCTGAGGCGATTGCCGCCCGGCCAGGAGATCCGTGTCACCACGCGCGCGCCGGCCTCCGGCGAGGAGCAGCCGCACCTGGAGACGCTGACCATTCGTCCCGAGTCGCGGCGACAGTTCGTGCTGGAACGCAGCGATGCCGGCGTCTACGGCATCACCGAGAAGATCTTCGACGCAGTGAAGCGGCTGGTGCAGGCGGCCGGCACCATCCGGGGATCGCTGATGGCGAGCCTTCACGCGGCCCACCTGCCGCCGCAGGCGATGGCCGAGATGCTGCGCGCCTTTTCGTGGGACGTGAGCTTCCAGCACGACATCAAGCTCGGGGACCGGTTCGCGGCCCTGATCGAGCAATCGTGGACCGAGGACGGGCAGCGGATCGATGGCGGCCGCCTGCTGTGGGCGATGCTGACGACCGGCGGCGGCCGGCAGAGCTACAGCGTCTATCGCTTCAAGCCGCAGGACGGCCGCGAGTTCTTCTACAACCGTCAGGGCGAGAGCGTGGCCAAGGCGCTGCTGCGCACGCCGCTCGACCTGGCGCGCGTGGCCATATCGTCCGGCTTCGGCCTGCGACTGCATCCGCTTCTGGGCTTCACGCGCATGCATACCGGCGTCGATTTTGCGGCGCCGCCGGGCACGCCGGTGCTCGCGGCCGGCGACGGCACGATCGTCGAGGCCGGGCGCAACGGCGGTTACGGCAACTGGGTGGAGATCCGCCACGGGCAGGGGCTCGCGACCGGCTATGCCCATCTGCTGCGCATCGCGCCCGGCATCCGCCCCGGCGCCACGGTGCATCAGAGCCAGGTCGTGGGCTTCGTCGGCAGCACCGGCCTCTCGACCGGCCCGCACCTGCACTTCGAGCTGCGGCGCAGTGGCGTGCCCGTGAATCCGCTCGCCGTCGCCCAGAGATCGCTGCGACAGCGCCTCAAGGGGCGCGACCTCGACCGCTTCAGGCAGGTGGTGGAGCGGATCGATCGCCTGGTGCACGGCGAGAAGGCCAAGACCCGTTTGACGGGTCCCTGAACCATGGCTGCTGAACTAGCTGCCGAGCAGACCGCTTGACGGGCACTGCGCGCGGCGCAGGCTCGACCAGGAGCGGTCGAGCGGATGCCGCAACGCCGCCTGCCGGGCCCACCGGGCCATGTCGCGGCTCAGCCCGTCGCCGTCATGGGGGGAACCGCGCAGCATCAGGCGCGCGGAGGGTCCGGGGTCGGCCGCCAGGTGAGGCGCGGGCCGTCCGGCTTCGAAAGCCGTCGCTCGGCGATACAAGGGGATCATGGCGAATTAACTGGCCGGACGCCGGATGGTTCCCTGCTGCCCATCGCGCTTCCTCTCCGGCGTCGAAGTGCAACGACCCACGCGGATGCTCTATCTTGTGAATCGTTTTGGCGGGCGAATTGAGGGACCTGCCGTGATGGGCCAGAGTTGCAGGATGACTGCACAGGCGTGAAAGGCGGGCGCGACGGGAATGAAGCTGGACGAATTCGCAACCGGCGCCGGCCATGTCGTGGAACTGATCGGCATCTGCGTGCTGATCGGTGGCGCGGCCGTGGCGACGCTCGCCTTCTTCCTGCGCCTGCTGCGGGGCATGACGTTCCGGGACTGCTACCACGAACTGCGCGCCGATCTCGGACGCGCCATCCTGCTCGGCCTCGAGTTCCTCGTCATCGCCGACATCATCGGTACCGTCGCGGTCGAGCCGACGCTCCACAACCTTGGCGTGCTGGCCGTCATCGTCACCATCCGGACCCTGCTGAGCTTCTCGCTGGAGCTGGAAGTGAGCGGCCGGTGGCCCTGGCAGAGAGGCACGCAATAGCCCGAGGGCCCGCCGGTCGGACCAGCGTGGGGCAGGGGTATATTTATTTGATCAGGATCAAGGGGCGGACGATCATTCGGCGCCATAATATTTTGTTTGATCGAACGAGAACCCATGACCAACGTCACCAAGCTTCCGGTCCAGCCTGCTCCCGAAATTCCCGAGACGCAGCGGCCGCCGCACTCGGTGCCCACAGATGATCTCGTCGAGGCCGGCAAGCGGTTGCGCGATGCGATCCCGCGTTCGAGCCTGGCGACGTGGAAGCCCGGCCGCGACCGTGCCGATCCTCTCGAGATCCTGCAACGGGCGGATGAGGGGCGCGTGCCCGAGCTGCTGCCGATCCGCTATGGCCGCATGCTGCAATCGCCCTTCACCTTCTATCGCGGTTCTGCAGGCGTTATGGCGGCCGATCTGGCGAGCCTGCCGACCACCGGCGTGCGCGTCCAGGCATGCGGCGATTGCCATCTGCTGAATTTCGGCGGCTTTGCCACGCCGGAACGCAACATTGTCTTCGACATCAACGACTTCGACGAGACGCTGCCGGCACCCTGGGAGTGGGATGTGAAGCGGCTGGTTGCGTCGTTCGTCCTGGCGGCACGCGCGAACGGCCTGTCCGATTCGACGGGTCGCGACGCCGCCGTCGCCAGTGCGCGCAGCTACCGCGAGCGCCTGCGCGAGATCGCGGCCATGAGCCCGCTCGAGGCTTGGTACGCGACGATCACGGCCGACGATTTCCTCGACCTCCTGAAGGATGCGGACATCAGGAAGCGCGTGAAGCGGCGGATCGAAAAGGCGCAGGATCAGACATCGTCGGAATTCGACTATCCCAAGCTGGCCGAGATGGTGGGCGGGCAGGTCCGCATCAAGGATCAACCGCCGTTGATCTTCCATATGGATTTCCACCGGGAAGAGAGCTTCCGGACCTACCTGGACAAGGCGTTGGCGGACTATCGTGAAAGCCTGCCCGAGGATCGGCGCGCCCTGCTCGATCGCTATCGTCTGGTCGACATCGCGATCAAGGTGGTCGGCATCGGCAGCGTCGGGCGCTACTGCTCGATCGGCCTGTTCATGTCGTCTTCGAACCAGCCGCTGTTCCTGCAGTTCAAGCAGGCCGTCCCCTCCGTTCTGGAGCCCTATGCCGGCAAGAGTGTCTATCCGCATGCGGGCCAGCGCGTCGTGATGGGACAACGCCTGATGCAGTCCTCTTCCGATATCTTCCTCGGCTGGGTGAACGGCTTCGAGGCGCAGCACGTCTATGTGCGGCAGCTGCGGGACGCCAAGATCAAGCCGCTGGTAGAGACCTTCGACGCCGACATGCTGACCCTTTACGGCGAAGCCTGTGGCTGGGCGCTGGCGCGTGCCCACGGGCGGGCCAGCCATCCCTGGCTGGTGAGCGGCTATCTCGGCACCAGCGATACCTTCGACGAGGCGATGGGCGATTTCGCGGTCGCCTACGCCGACCAGGCGGAAAAGGATCACGCGGCCCTGAAGGCTGCGGTGAAGGCAGGGAAGATCCAGGTCCATATCGAGGAAGAGAGATAGGACCGCCGCCAGGGCGGAAGGTGCCTGCGACCGGAGACGGCTGTCGGCACGGTTAGCGTGGCTTACCGCCGGGAAGGCAGTCGACCATTCAGGCGGCAGCGCACATTGAGCCCGAGGCGTGCTGCGACGCGAGGTGTATGCGGACATGCTAGCATCAGCCTGCCCCAATGCCTGAATTCGCGACGCTCCTTTCCGCCTTCGTGACGCTGCTGGTGACCATCGGTCCGTTCGAGACCGCGCCGATGTTCGGCGTGCTGACGCGCGACCTCGCCCGTCCCGAGCGCCTGCGGATCGCGCGACGCTCGGTCGGCATTGCAGGCGCCGTGCTGGTCCTCTTCGCCCTTGGTGGCGAGCAGCTCCTGTCGATCCTGCATGTATCGCTGCCGGCGCTGCGCACGGCCGGCGGCGTCCTGCTGTTCCTGGAAGCGGTGAACATGATGACTGCCAATCCAGGCACTTCCTCGATCAAGCCCGAGGAAAAGGATGAGGCGCGGCCGCCGCGCGACATCACGGTGTTTCCGCTCGCCTTTCCCCTGATCGCGGGACCGGGCTCGCTGATGGCGGTCATCCTGCTCATGAGCAAGGCGCAGGGCGATCTGGCGCTGCAGGCCGGCATCATGCTCGTGCTGCTCCTGTGCCTGGCCATCACGCTGACGGCCTTCATCATGGTCGACGGGCTGCGCCGCGTGCTGGGCGTCACGGGAACGGACGTCATCGGCCGCCTCTCCGGCCTCCTGCTGGCCGCGATGGCCATGCAGTTCGTCTTCGACGGCGTGACGGAAGGCCTGCTCCGCTGAGGGCCCGGCCCTGAGGAGGTGGCGCTGAGGACTTGGAGCGGACGGCGCTTCGGCGTACCCTTGCGGCGTGTGGGAGAGGAACCTCGTCGAAAGACGGAGGCGATATGCGACGTTCGATTTTTGCTTTGTTCGGCGCGACGACCCTGGTGGCCGGCGCCGCCTTCTATGCGCAGACGCATGCCGAAACCGAGGTCGGGGCAGGCGTCAATGTCGGCTCGCTCATCTGCACGGCGGCTGAAGCCCTGCCGGCGCCCGACCCGGCGCATGGCCTCGACTGCCTGTTCGCCCGCAGCGACGGTGTGGCCGAACCCTATCATGCCGACATCAGGCGCCTCGGCACCGGCGGCGTCGCCGGCGGCAAGGCCCCGCTGGTATGGCTGGTCTTCGCGTCCGGTGCGGTGGCGCCTGGCGCCCTGGCCGGCGATTTCGGGAAGGCGGATGAATCCGTGCGGAGCGCCGGCCTGCCGGAGGGAGTGATCCTGCTCGGCGGCGCAGGCGACCGGATCGCCCTGGCGCCGGCCCGCGTGCCCGGCCATGCCGGCCTCAACGTCGCCGATCGGGTCTCCGAGGTCGCGCTGAGGCGCGGTGGCTGACGCCTCGTGGACAGCATCGTCCGCCGCGGATCGATCCATCTTCCGGCGCAGCGCCTCACGGCGTCCGGCGTCGAGGTCCTGGACGAGGTGGTGGCCGAGGAAGTCGCCGTGGCGCTGGTCTACAACGGCATCAGCCATGCGGTGATGATGGCCACGCCCTGCGATCTGGAGGATCTGGCGCGGGGCTTCACCCTGACCGAGGGCATCGTCGACAAGCCGTCGCAGATCTACGACGTGGAGGTCGAGGAACTGGACGTTGGCACGGGAGCCCGCGGCATCGAGGTCCGGATCGAGATCGCGGGCGAGCGGCTGGCTGCCTTGCGCGAACGCCGGCGGACGCTGGCGGGGCGGACCGGTTGCGGCCTGTGCGGGGTCGAGAGCCTCGATGCGGCGCTGCGGCCCGTGGCGTCCGTGTCGGCCGGACCGACCATTGCAAGGGCGGCCATCGCGCGGGCGATGGCGGCGCTTCCCGCGGCCCAGCGGCTGAACCGCGAGAACGGCGCCAGCCATGCCGCCGGCTGGGCCACCGCCGATGGTACGCTGGTCGCCGTGCGCGAGGACGTCGGGCGCCACAATGCCCTCGACAAGCTGGCCGGCGCACTGGCGCGGGAGAGGGCGGCGGGTGACGGCTTCGTCGTCGTGACCAGCCGCTGCTCCTACGAGATGGTGCAGAAGGCCGCCGCCCTGGGCGCCGTGGCCATCGCGGCCGTCTCGGCGCCGACCTCGCTTGCGATCACCACCGCCGGGCAGGCGGGGCTGGCCCTCGTGGCCTTCGTGCGCGAGGGTCGGCTCACCGTCTATGCCCATCCGGAACGCATCGCGGCGTGAGGGGACAGCCCGTCTTCGGCGTCACCGGCTGGAAGAATGCCGGCAAGACCACGCTGGTCGAGCGTCTGGTGGCCGAGTTCGTGCGGCGCGGCTGGACGGTGTCGACGATCAAGCATGCGCACCACGACGTCGATATCGACCGGCCGGGGACGGACTCCTGGCGCCATCGCGCGGCCGGTGCGGCCGAGGTGGCGCTGGTCGGCGGCCAGCGCTACGCCATCATGCGCGAACAGGAGGAGCCGTCGCTCGCCGAGGTGATGGCGCGCCTTGCACCGGTGGACCTGGTGCTGATCGAGGGCTTCAAGCGCGAGCGGCATCCGAAGATCGAGGTGAGGGCGCCCGGCGATGCGGCCGCGCGGCCACCTCTGGCGGCGGGCGATCCCGATATCGTGGCACTCGCGGCGGATACGGCGCCCGCGGAGTCGCACCTGCCCTGGTTCCGGCGCGACGACATCGCTGCCATCGCCGACTTCATCGCCGCGCGGGTCGCTACTTCTGTGCCTTGAAGGTACCGGCGGCCGTGTAGTTCGATCCCGTGACGCTGAAGTTGCCGATCTGGCCCGCGGCCGGAACGGCGCCGTTGTTGACGAATGCGCCGTTCAGCGTGCCGGTGCGGCCGCTCGTGCCGACCGCCGTGATGGAGCCGGTGAACTGTGCCGTGCCGGAACGCAGCGCCGTGCTGCCCTGGTAGTTGGTGCCGTCGAAGTTGGAGATGTTCACCGCGCCGGTCTGGGTCGCGAAGTTCCAGCTGTTCGAGTAGCCGCCGACGGCGATGTAGGAATTGCTGCCGTTGCGGACGTTGCCGATCATGTCGCCGGTGTAGGTCGCCGTACCGGTCATCGGCAGCTGCACGGCCGAGGTCAGCGTGCCCGCGACGTAGGTCGAGAGATGGACGCGGTCCGTCCCGCCGGCATTGTAGCCGCTGTTGTAGGTGACGTCGCCGCTCCACCAGCCCCAGGTCAGGAACGAGCAGGTGCAGGCCGTGACGCCGGCGGCCGTGTAGAGCGGATTGAGAGCGGTCGGATTGGTGGTGCCGCTCACCAGGACCGTCGAGGAGGTCACGGCGCCCGGCGTCGTGCCCTGCTGGACGCTGGTGCTTCCGTTGTCCATCACGGCGTAGTTGCTGTCGTCGATGAACGCGCTCGTGCCATTGCTGGTGCCGGTCGTGCTGCCGAGATTGAAGGTGGCGGACACGCCGTTGCCCGGGCTGCCCCAGGACGAATGCGTGATGGTGGCCGATGCGCGATTGGTGGACGCGTCGGTCGTGAGCTGGAGATTGGGCGTCGAGTCGCTGACGCCGAAGGCAGTGGTGGTCGGACTTGCGTTCGTGAGGGTGCGCTGGTCGACGAGACCCGCCACGAAGCCGCTCAGGGTCTGCGACGTGCGCGACTGGCCAAGCGTCGAGGGCGTCGTGGTCTGCGTCGCGGTGTTGACGGCATAGTAGTCGGAGGCGCTGAGCGTCTGGAAGGGGATGTCCGCTGCCGCCTGGGAGGTACGGGTGGTGGAGATCGTATTGATGAAGCCGTCGACGTTCGTGGTGTAGCTGGTCGAGAGCTTGTCCGGCGTCATCACGATGGCGCTCGCGTTCTGGCCGTAGATCGCATTGGCCGAGGAGCTCGCCGCGGGAGTCGAGACGGCGGAGATCAGGCGGCTCGGGCCGCTCGTGCTGTCCAGGCGATAGGTGCCGACGTAATTGCCGCCGAAGCCGACCGACACCGTGTTGAGGTCGTTGAAGAAGTAGCCGACCATCACGCCCATGTAGGATTTCTGGTTCGCGCCGGTGCCGGAGATCGCGATCGTGGCCTGCATCGCGGTGGCGCGCTGGTCGCCCGGCCTCTGGCTGGCGGAGAAGGTCTGGGGTGCGAAGGTCGTCAGGAGCTTGGAGACGTCCTTCACCGACTGCAGGTCGGCGTCGTCGCCGACGGTTCCGTTGGCGAACGGCAGACGGTTCGTGCCGCCGAGATTGTTCATGTCGTAGGCGGCGTAGCCGGAGGTGGGAAACTGCCAGTAGGTGGTCGTCGGCTTGCCGCCGAAGAAGCCCAGCTTCTGGTTGCTGGCATTGGTGAAGACGTAGGCGAAGAAATTGCCGTCGGTCGAGACGTAGCCCTTGCCCGAAAGCGCACCGAACGTGGGGTCGGTGAAGGATGCGATGTTGAAGGAGGTGCCGGTCTGCTGCCACGGCAAGGTGATGGAATGCCCGTCGGCCGTCGACAGGGTCACCTGGCTGTCGTTGGTCACGGTGCCGGTGCTCTTGAGGAGCTGGTTGTTCGAGGCGACCGGCGTCACCACGAGCCCGTTCTGGCTGTAGTCGAAGGCCGAATAGGGCGTGGTCCCGACATAGCGTCCCGCGGTGACGATGACCCGTGTCGTGGTCGTCGCCGTGGACTGGCTGGTCTGCTGGTTGCGGCGATCGTCAGCCTGGACCTGCTGGACGCCGGTATTGGCGGTGTTGAGGGCGGTGTCCACGGCATTGTTCAGCCGCTGATTGAACGCGCCGGCGCCCGGACTCAGCAGCGGCTGCCCCGGCGACGGCGGCGCCCCGTTGTTCTGGCGCGAGAAGGTCTGTGCACCCCGCTCGGCGTTCGCGGCACCCTGCTGGCCGCCGGATCCGCCGCCGGACGTGCCGGAATTGCCGCTCTGTCCGCTGCTGCTCCTTCCCTCGAGCTGGGCGAGCTGGTTGGCCAGCGCGCCCTGCGCGATGAGGGTCGGCTGACCTGGCGGCGAGCCGAAGTTGGTGACGATCTGCGAACCCGGCCGCGTCGCCGTCTGGGTCTGGCCCTGCCCGGTGACCGTCATCGAGTGGCCGAAGACGAAGGTCGAAGAGGTCGATGTCTGGCCGACCGAGAAGACGGTGATGCCGCCGCGGATGCCGATCGTTCCCGACGGGGTCGTGATCGTGATTGGACGGCTCTTGCTGATCTTGCCGCCGACCAGCCGGAACACGCCCTTGCCGGCGTCGACGGCAAGCTCGCCCGTCTTGGTCGCGGGATCGAACACGAATTTGTCGATGACGATGTAGGCGTTCGGCCCGACCGTCAGCGACGTGCCGTCGAGGAACACCAGATGGGCGCGGTCGTTGGCGCCGGTCGTGATGGCTTCGTTGGCCTGCACGTCGATGCCGATGCGCAGCACGCGCTGCGGCTGGGTCGGCGGCTTGCCGAGCGGATCGCCGTCGGTCGCCGATGTCACGCCCACGCGTGCCATCGCGGCCGGGCTGCCGAAGAGGGCGACCGCTGCGGTGCCGAGCAGGACGGCGCGCAGGAAGGGAATTCTCGATGTCGCAGGACGAGCCATGTCAGCCTCCCTGGAGAGCTAGAAGCGTCTGCTTATGCCGAACATGAAACTGTTGTTCTCGAACGCGTAGTTGGGCAGCGTGGCGGCTCGTACGAACCGGCCGCCCGAAACCGAGAAGGTGGTGAGGGCGTCGAACGGGACGTTCAGCACGATATTGAGAATCGTGTCGTTCTGGTAGCGCATCGTGTTGGGGTCGACGACGGGGTCCGGCGCATCGTAGGTCCACCACTGTTCGTTGACGCTGAGATTGATGCTCCAGGGCAGCCCGGTCCTGAACAGGGGGTCGCCGAAGCGGAAGGCCATGCCGCCGCCCACGCCCACCAGCGCGTAGTTCTGGGACGGGGTCTGGACGGTCTCGTAGCGCTGTACGCTGCCGGTGCTGTAGATCGTGATGATGTTGGTGAGCTGGAACTGGAAGCTCGAATTGACGGTGAACAGCGTCCCCGTGAGCTGGTTGTTGTTCGGCAGGTACCAGGTGTTGGGATAGTCTTCCTTGCGCCAGGTGAAGGTCGTGATGTTGCGCAGCCGGTCGGACAGCAGTGCATTGCCTTCGAGACCGGCGCCATAGCTCGCGTAGTAGGGCGTGTCGTTGACCCAGATCGCGCCGATGGCGGCGAAGGGCTTGAGCGTCACGTCCTCGAAGATGCCGTTGAAGATCTGGAATCGCGGCCCTGTCGTGAGGTCGACCAGCGACACGTTGGCTGTACTGAGCTGGAACTGGCGGTTGGCATAGGCCGTGAACAGCGTCTCCAGCATGGACCTGTCCTGGCGGCCGAAATCGTAGGTGTGGCGCAGTTGCAGCGAGCCGACCACGCCCCAGTCGGCCGTGCCGACCGCGGCCTGGTTGAGGTTGGCAGCCTGGCCGAACAGCATCACGGAGGAGGTCGCGGGACCGAGATTGGCGTTCGACTGGTAGCGCCAGCCGAAGAACGCTTCACCCGAGAACTGGGAAGGGCGCTGCTGGGCCACGACCTGCGCCATGAATTCCTCCGCACGGCTTCGCACTTCGGGCGGCAGGTTGGGCGAAGCGAGCGCGCCCTCGAGATAGGTGCGTGCGACTTCGAAGGAGCCGAGCCGGTAGTAGAGCACGCCCAGTTCGAGACGGACGCGCGGCAGGTCGGGACTGATCAGCAGCATGCGCTCGAGCGCCGACACGGCTCCTTCGAGGTCGCCGGTCTGGCTGGCGATCGTGGCGAAGCGAAACAGCACATCGAGATTGGCGGGCTGCTTCATCATCGCCTGGAACGCTTCGTCGTACTCGCGTTTCGGATCGGAGGGAGGCGCCGGCGCGGCAGTCTGCGCCTTCGCCGCGCCGGTATGCAGGGCGAGGGCGGCGAAGACGGCTCCGATTGTCACGAGGGTATGAGCGCAACGTCTCAGGCGTCGCAAAATGACCTGCCCCACGGCGAACCGTTACCCCGGAGCAAGGATGACGCACGACCCGCGCTAAATCAACCAACTCCGCAGCACATAGAGCCACGACATCGGGATCGTGGCGCGCGCCGCCTTCATGCGCAGCAGCATGCGCCGGTACTGGCGCTCGCCGAGTGCCGTCACGAATCGTTCCCGATCGCGGATCATCGCCGTCAGCATCCGGTCGAGCATGCGAGCATGGGTATCGCCCCAATTGCGCGCCGACAGGTGGAGACGGCCGCCAAGAATCGGATTGTTCGCTGCAAAATTCCGCCCATGGAGACGATAGGAATAGAGTGCCTCGTCAATCAGCAGCGATCCTGCAACCATCTGCGCCATCACGACGATGTAGAAGTCCATGTGCAGTCGGAAGGTTTCGTCATCGTCTGGGAAAACAAGATCGATCAGCGAGCGCCGGAACATCATCGACGACGTGCTGACCCAGACCCAGTGGACCAGCCGCTTGGTGTAGAGCCGGTACGGGGTCTGCTTCTGCCAATGCGCCGCCCGCGATGCGGTATCCAGTTTGGGTACACGTTCCGGATCGATGGGCGCGAACGCACGGCCCCTGTCTGCGACGGCGCGATCCTTGCCGAACCAGTAGACGGCGCCGGCGATCACCGCGTTCTTGCCGTCGATCAGGCGGGCATTGCAGGCCGTGAAGCCCACCGCGTAGGTCTCGTTGAGATGCGCTGCGAGATGGCGTTCGAGGAAATCCTCGTTCCACAGATCGTCGGAGTCGAGGAAGCAGATGAACGGCGCGGTCGTGCGCGCCAGCCCCGCGCGCGTGGCGCCCGTCTGGCCCACGTTCTTCTCCAGTCGCACCAGGCTGAAGCGCGGATCGGCAAGCGCGTCGAGCGTCTGCTGGATGACGGCAGCGGAATCGTCGGTCGAGGCGTCGTCGACGATCACGCACTCGAAGTCGGTCAGCGTCTGCCGCGCCACCGAGCGGATCGCGTCGCCGATATAGTCGGCGCAGTTGTAGCAGGTGACGACGACGGAGATCTTGGGGAGATGGATGTCGGTCATGGGGCCAGAGAGTCAGGGGGCCAGCGAGAAGGCATCTCTCAACGCGCCGCCGGACCGAGGAAGTCGAAATCGACTCCTTCGTCTGCCTGCAGGACCGTCTTGTGGAAGAGGCCGTTGTAGCCGCGTCCGCTGCCGGGATGCGGCAGCGGTGCCTTCCAGGCCTTGCGGCGCTGGGCGAGTTCGCGTGCCGAGACCAGCAACTCGAGCTTGCGGTTGGGCACGTCGAGGGTGATGCGGTCGCCGGTCTTGACCAGGGCGAGTGGTCCGCCCACCGCCGCCTCCGGCGCGACATGCAGCACGATGGTGCCGAAGGCCGTGCCGCTCATGCGTGCGTCGGAGATGCGGATCATGTCCTTCACGCCGGCGCGCGCGAGCTTCATCGGAATGGGGAAGGAGCCGGCCTCCGGCATGCCGGGCGCGCCCTTGGGTCCGGCGTTGCGCAGCACCAGGATGTCGTCGGGCTTCACGTCGAGTTTCGGATCGTCGCCGCGTGCGGCCAGGTCCTCCAGCGAGTCGAACACCACGGCGCGCCCGGTGTGCGTGAGCAGGGACGGCGAGGCCGCGGCATGCTTGATGACCGCGCCGCGCGGCGCAAGGTTGCCGCGCAGCACCGCCATGCCGCCGGTCGGCTTGATGGGATCCTTGGGCGTGCGGATCACGGTCTGGTTGGGCACGATCTCGGCTGCGTCGATGACCTGCTTCAGCGTCCTGCCCGAAACGGTCAGGCATTTCTCGTCGAGATGGCCGCGGATCTCCTTCATCAGCCGCGAATTGCCGCCGGCCCAGTGGAAGTGCTCCATGTAGTGATCGCCCGATGGCTTGAGATCGACCAGCACCGGCACCTTGCGGCCGATGGCGTCGAACTCCTCCAGCTCGATGGCGATGCCGAGCCGGCGCGCCACGGCGGTGAGATGCACCAGCGCGTTGGTCGAGCCGCCGATCGCCTGCAGCACGGTGAGCGCGTTGCGGAAGGCGGCCTTGGTCATGATCTCGCTGGGCTTCGGTCCCTGCTTGATCGCCATCTCGGCCGCGAGCCGGCCGGTCTGTTCGGCCACGCGCAGGCGGTCGGAATGCGTGGCCGGAATCGAGCCGCTGCCGGGCAGGCCCATGCCCAGCGTCTCCACCATGCAGCCCATGGTGCTGGCCGTGCCCATCACCATGCAGGTGCCCTTGGTCGGCGCCAGCCGCTCGCTCACCTTCTCGATGTCGGTGTCGGAGAAGGTACCGGCGCGATACTGGCCCCACAGACGACGGCAGTCGGTACAGGCGCCCAGCACCTCGCCTTTGTAGTGGCCGACCAGCATCGGTCCGACCGGCAGCACGACGGCCGGCCGGTCGGCGCTGGCTGCGGCCATGAGCTGGGCCGGCAGGGTCTTGTCGCAGCCGCCGATCAGCACCACGGAATCCATCGGCTGGGCGCGCACCATCTCCTCGGTGTCCATCGCCATCAGGTTGCGCAGGAACATGCTGGTCGGGTGCGAGAAGCTCTCGTGGATCGACACGGTCGGGAAGACCATCGGCAGGGCGCCCGCCAGCATGACGCCGCGCTTCACCGCCTCGATCAGGTCGGGCACGTTGCCGTGGCAGGGATTGTAGTCGCTGAAGGTGTTGGTGATGCCCACGATCGGGCGGTCCAGCGCATCGTCGGAATAGCCGCCGGCCTTGATGAAGGCCTTGCGCAGGAACAGCGAAAAGCCGGCATCGCCGTAGGTCGCCAGGCCCTGGCGCAGTCCGGTGGCCTTGGGCGCGCCGGGGCCGCGCCGCTTGCGGGATGCCATGTCGATCTCACTCCCTGACGAGGGTCATTTTGTCAGGATGGTGTATCGCCTTCCAGACCGGCCGCCCAGCGGGCATGTACCGCCGGATCGCGGCCCGAGACGATGGTCCGCGCGAGTTCGAGCCCCATCAGGGCGCCGAACTTGAAGCCGTGGCCGGAGCAGGGCGACATGATCCATCCGGCGGCGCCCTGTTTCTCCACGACGAACCGCTCGTCCTCGGTCACGGTATAGAAGCAGACCTTGAGCCGCTCGGTGCGCCACCGGTCGAAGCCGCGGAACAGCGCCCGGCACCGGTCCAGCAGCAACCCGACCTCGTCCTCGTGCGCCTCGCGGCCAGCCTCGGGATCGCCGCGGCGGCTGAACTCGTGATCGCCGACCTTGAAGCCGCGCCCTTCCATCGGTGGCACGAGATAGAGGCCGACGTCTCCGGTCTTCTCGATGATCATCGGTCCCCTCGACCAGGCCGCCCGATCGGCGGCGGGCATGTCGAAATAGACGACGATCTGGCGCGAGGGCACGAGCCGCGCGGCCAACGACGGCGCCAGCCGCCCGATCCAGGCGCCGGCAGCGACGACGACGACATCGGCATCGTGGATCGCGCCGTCGGCGGTGATGACGCGGCCCCGCTCGGGATCGACCGAGCGCACGGGCGTGCCGGCATGCACCGTGACCTTCGGCATCGCCGCGAGATGCCGCGCCAGCGCGGTCACGATGTCCTGAGCGAAGAGCACGCCGCCGGTGTCGATCCAGAAGGCGCGTTCGACGCCGGTCGCGTTCAGCATCGGAAAACGCTTCGGCAGGTCTGCGACGGAAAGCTCCTGCATCGGCCTGCCGATGGCGGCCAGCGTTGCCGCCGAGCGTTGCGCCCAGTCGGCACCGTTGCCGCTCAGCGCCAGCGTGCCCGTCGGCGCGTAGAGGCGCTCGCCGAGGTCGTGCCACAGCAGATCCCAGGCGGCGAAGGCATCGTCGATCATGCGGGCATAGCCCCTGTGATCGCCGTAGGGATGGCGGATCAGGCGGTGTTCGTCGAACGACGAGGCCAGCGGATTGGGAAGAGCGGCCTGTTCGAACAGCCGGACATCACAGCCCGAGCGCGCCAGGGCCCAACTCGTGGCGAGGCCCATGATGCCGCCGCCGACAACGATCGCTTTCATGATCGCGCACCCTTCATGAGCCGCAGGGGGCCGTCAAGCGCCTGCAACTTATGCGGGATATGGAAAAGACTCGGATCGCCCGACGGTGGCCCTCCTGTGCGTTCGTGGGGGCTTGCCAATACACCGATCTTCAGCGTTGATAGCGCACACGTTTACACAACCAATTCTTCGAACAGGGGCTAAATATGGCAATGACCATGCTGCAGATGTCCGGGATGGCGCCGACGCCGGCCACTTTGGCCGACGGCGTTCTGCTCATCATCGACGCGCAGCGGGAGTATACCGACGGCCTGTTGCCGCTGAGTGGTGTCGCCGATGCCGTTGCGGCGCTGGCGGGGCTGCTCGAAAGGGCGCGTGGCGCCGGCTCGCCGGTCGTCCATGTCCGCCATCGAAGCCAGGGCAAGGCCTTCAATCCGTCGTCGAGCGGCTATGAGATCGTGAAGGAACTGACGCCGCGCGACGGCGAGACCATCGTCGACAAGGGACTGCCCAACGCCTTCGCCGGCACGGATCTTGCCGACCGACTCGCGGCCATTGGCCGCAAGAACCTGATCGTGGGTGGCTTCATGACTCACATGTGCGTTTCGGCGACCGTGCGGTCGGCGACCGACCATGGCTACATGAGCACCATCGCCACGGACACGGTCGCCACCCGCGACCTGCCGGACACCACCGGCGGTGCCACCATCACGGCTGATGTGATCAACAGGATCACGCTTGCGGCGCTGTCGGACCGCTTCGCCTGGGTCGTGCCGAAGGCCGAAGTGATCGTCTGAGCCGGCTTCGGCGTCCCGAGGTCAGGGGCGCGGCGCGCTGTCGAACTGGGTGATCGCGATGGCGGCAATCGCGATCAGAAGGGCGAACGAACTGTATTGAATGAGAGAAGAGCCGCGCGAACAGGCCAGCAGCCAGCGCAGCCGGGCGAGGATGTTCGACATCGGTCAGGTCAGGTTGATGATCGGAGCGAGCGCGTTGACGATCGATCGGCCGACATTCGTCACGGTAGCGACCACGACGAGCGTGATCATGCCAAGAATCAGGCCGTATTCGACGGCGGTCACGGCGCGCTGGTCCACGAAGAGGCGGCGAATCACCGACATTATCCCACTCCTTGAATCGGTCGGCCAAGATTAGGGCCTGGCGCCTTGGCGACAACGACCGACTTGTAACGATGGTAAGACTTGTGTCCGGCGCGCGGTCGGCCCGGCAACAAATGGAAAGGGCGGACCTTTCGGTCCGCCCCTTGCCTGTCTGATCGGGCAGACAGCGACTACTGCAGCGCCGTGTTCACGTTGCCGAGCAGCGTGTTGAGGTTGGTGCCGACCGACTTGAAGGCCGTGACGGCGGCGACGGCGATCAGCGAAGCGATGAGCGTGTATTCGATGGCGGTGGCGCCCTGTTCGTTCTTCATCAGGCGACGGAAAATGGACAGCATGTGTATCTCCAAAAGAAGTCGATATTTGACCGACGCTCCTGCCCCTCCGGGTCGCCGGGTCTGGGGCCCGACGGTGGCTGAACATTTGCGCTTGGGCCTAAAATTGCGCCCACACCTCAACAATGTACTGAGGTATGTATGGTAAAATATTGAAATAGATACCGGACTCAATGCACCTATTGTATCAACTGCTTCTGTCATGCGATCCGTGGAAGGGGCGTGGTATCGTGAGTAACGACAGGGGAGGCATGTCATGAAGTCAATTCTGACAATGGCCTGGACGGCGGAAGATCCGTCCGCGTTTGATCTGGCAGCGAAGCTTGCGCGTTCTTTCGAGGCGCGCCTGGTGGGGTTGGAGCCGCCGTCCTACGGCGTCATGAGCATGGCGTGGGCCGACGCCGGCATGGGAGCGCCCATCGGCGGCGGCCTGGCCGAGGACGCGGAGGAGCGCCAGCGCGTGGCGGCGGTGCGGCAGGCGTTCGAACAGCGCGCGGTGGGGCTCGCCTCCGAATGGCGCACGGCGGACGACAGCGGGCCGACGGCCATCGGCATCATCGGCCGCGCCTACGATCTGATCGTCATGCCGCAGCCCGGCCCGCTGCCGAAGATGCCGGAAAGCGTGTTCGAAACGGCGCTGTTCGACACCGGGCGGCCGGTGCTGGTGGTGCCGGCGGGCTTCAGCGGCATGGTCGGCAAGCGCATCCTGTTCGCCTGGAACGGCTCGACCGAGAGCGCGCGGGCGATTTCGATCGCCATGCCGATGCTCAGCCGGGCCGAGTCGATCGACGTCCTGAGCGTCGACGGGGCGATGGTGCCGGGTCCGAGCGCGGCGGAGATCGCCCAGTCGCTGGCGGCGCACGGCCTCAAGGTGACCAGCCAGCACGTCAAGCCCGGCACGCGGTCGGCCGGACAGACGATCGTCGACACGGCGATCGCCGGAGGCGCCGACCTGATCGTCAAGGGCGCCTATACCCAGAGCCGGCTGCGCCAGATGATCTTCGGCGGCATGACGCGACACCTGATCCTCAATTCGCCGCTGCCGGTGCTGTTCTCCTACTGAGCGCCGGTGCGCGCTTGGCCGCGTCGATGCCGGCCGGGTTTGTGCTAGAACCCCGCGCATGACGACCGGCCCGGGCTTGTTAGTCGCTGCAGGGCGCCGAGGCTGGATCGCCGCCGCGGCGGCGGCGACTGCCATGGTGCTCCTCGGCCTTGCCTATCTGATCGGAGGCCGCGAGCCGCCGCACCAGGGGCCGACGGTTGGCGAGAAGCTGTCGACGCTCGCGGCGGAGAGGGCGGTCCTGCAGGCACAGGCGGATGGCGAAACCAGGATCGGCCTGGTCGGCGCCTTCCGTGTCGCGGGCCTTCTGACGGACGCCCTCGCGGCGCGCCACGCCGCCGATCGCGACCGTCCCCTCGACACGCTGCCGATGGCGCATCAGCGTCTCTTCGGCGAGGCCGACGAACTCGTCGTCGCCCTGCGCGAGAGCGTGACCCTGCCCGGCGAAGGCAGTCGCCGCGCCGCGCGCGCGGCGGCACAGCTCGCGCAGCAGGCGCTCGACCGGCTGGCGAGCGACGGGCAGCCCCTGGTGCTCCAGTTCAGCCCGCGGTTCGTGCCGCCGCGGCGGGGGGCGGGCGAGCTGCGGCTCGATCCCCCCGTCGTCCGGCCCTCCGATATCCCGCTCGACCAGCCGCCCGTCCTGTCCCTGGGCGTCGGCACCAGGGTCGCGGCGGAGACGGTCCTTCCCGTGGTGCCGCGCTATGCCCCCGCCTTCGTCGAGACCGATGTCGCCGATCCGCCGGTCGATATCGAGATCGCCGCCGTCGGCTTCGACAGCGATGCGCCGCCGCCCGTGCTGACGATCGGATCCTGGCGCGGCCCGGCGCGCGCGACGCCGCTGCGGCTGCACTTCGCCGTTCCGCGCAGCGCCTTCGCGACCGATGCGACGCGTACCGTCTTCGTCACGGGAAGGCTCTCCTATCGCCATGCTGCGCGCACCGACACGTTCGATCTCCTGTTCGTCGTCTTGCCCGACCACCCGGGTGCGTTCGCCCTCGACCAGAAGGTCCAGACCCTGGTGCCCGAGGCGACGACGCTGGTGTCGCCCGAGATCCTGGCGCGGGCGGAGGCCGGCCAGACCAAGACGGTGCGCCGCTGCTTCGATCCGCCGCCCGGCACCCGTTTCGACAAGTCGCAACGGCGCGTGGTGGAGGTCGAACGGCTGGGCTGGCTCGAGGATGTCGGTGACCCGACGCTCAACGACGGCAAGGTCGAGTTCGCCGCCAACGAGAAGCCGGACCAGATCTGCATCGTGGTCACGGCGAGGCCCGTCAACAAGGACGCGCGCACGGCCACGATCGGGCGGTTCGAGGCCACGCTGGTGCGCGACCGGCCGGAGGACAAGGCCGTGAAGAGCGGCGTGCGCGCCCTCGACTGGAACGAGGCGATGCACGTGCCGCTCGACCCGGGCGCCGTCGAATGGAAGCTCTATCTGCGCCTGCTGGGCGAGATCAATCGCGAGTTCGACGGGCCGCCGGGCAACACGGCCGCGGCGGTGCCGGAAGACCTGCCGTTCCTCAGGATCGACCGCGCGAAGGACGGCAAATCACTCGTCCTGCGCGCCGACCCGTCGGCAGAACCCTAGCGCCCCCGGTCATCGGCCAATCGCGACCCTGGCCAGTCACCCGCCCGGTTCATGCGGCGCTTCGGGAATGCTGCCGTCGGCCGAGAGCAGGATGGCGACGGGGCGCGTGGCCTCGAAATGCGCCAGCACGATCAGCATCACCACCATGATGGGCACGCACAGGAACATGCCGACGACGCCCCACATCGTGCCCCACACCATCAGCGACACGATCACGACCAGCGGCGAGAGGTTCAGCGATCGGCCCATGACCGCGGGCTCGATGACGTTGGCCATGACGATCTGGATGGTGCCGATGACGATCAGCACGATCAGGAACGGCGTCAGGTGGTCGAACTGCACCAGCGTCAGCAGCGACGGCGCCACGATGGCGAGGATCGAGCCGATCGTCGGGATGTAATAGAAGAAGAACACCATCGTCGCCCAGAAGCCGGCGAAGTCGACGCCGACCCAGGTCATCACCACGTAGGCCAGCGTAGAGGTGACGACGGCGAGCACGGTCTTGATCCGCAGGTAGACCCGGATGTCGCGGTCGATCTGTTCGAGAACGGACAGGATGCGGGCCTGCTGGTCGCCCGGTCCGACGATCATCGCCAGCTTGCGCCGGAACCGCACCTGCTCGACGAACAGGAAGCCGGCATAGATCAGCACGATGCCGGCGACGCTCACCAGCGATGCCGCGAAGGTGGCGACGCCGCCCAGCGTCTCGGCGAGGCTGATACGGTCGAAGAGCTGGCCGAGGGTCGGCGCCTGCCCCATGCCCGTCAGCGCGGCGAGCTGGTCGAGCAGCTTCTGTAGCCGCCCCTCGTAGGTCGGTGCCGCCGCCGCCACGGCGCTGACATTGTGCCCGAGCGTCCGGCCGACGACACCGACGAGGCCGCTCATGATCAGCACCGCCGCCAGCAGCGCCAGCGGCCGCGGGACCCGGAACCGCCCGATCCGCGGCCGCTCGATGGCGTCGGCGACGGCATCGATCATGTACCAGAGGGCCAGCGCCAGGACGAACGGCAGGATCAGTCCACGAGCCGCCACGAGCAGGTACATCGTGGCTGCAATCACGATTGCCCACAGGGCGGCGCGCTGCAACGTCATGCGCTTCACTATAAGCAGTGTAGACTGCCGAGGGGAACGCGGTCGAACGTCAGCCCCGCGTAACGGAGCCGGCGCACGATCTCTTCTCCAATCAGCCTTGGAATCTCGGGGGAGATGACGATGCAGGAACTGCTGTTCAGCTTCACGGGGCGCGTCAATCGCGCCAAGTTCTGGCTTACCTTGCTGGCCGTCGATATTGCCGCGACGGTCCTTCTGTCGATCGTGCAGGTGGCGACGGGGAGTACCTTCGTGCCCGACGCGGAGGGCAACATGCCCTCGCCCGGGCTTGGCGCCGGCGTGATCGTCCTGATCATCCTGATCGCGTGGATGTGGATCGGCCTCGCCATCGGCGTGAAGCGCTTCCACGACCGCAACAAGAGCGGCTGGTGGATCCTGATCAACCTGGTGCCCGTGATCGGCGGGCTCTGGTACCTGATCGAATGCGGCTTCCTGAAGGGAACAACCGGTCCCAACCAGTACGGTCCCGACCCGCTGGCATCGGCCTGACGCGCCGCGCCGGGCATCGCTCGCCGCGGCTGAAGCAAGAGTCGTCGCGCTTCAGTCGCGGCCGAAGTCGTCGCGCGTGAGGATGTGCTTGCCGCTTTCGATGTCGCGCACTTTGATCTCCGGATAGCCGACGCCCATGTCGGCGCTGGCGCGCCAGGCATCGACGATCATGTCGCGGGCGGCGGCTGCGCCCGCGGCGAGGCGTGCGGTCGCGAAGGCGATGCCGGCGGCGTTGCCGTCCGTGAAGGCGCCCGCCTTCTCGAGTTCGTAGAAGGGCACGACCTGGGCGTGGCTTCCCAGGATCTCGGCCCGGGCCCGGTCCTGGATCGTGCAGGCGCAGGGCCGGTAGGCCGGGACGGTCTGCTTCACGGCCTCCCGCCGCACGTTCGCGCGCACGAAGGCGCCTTCGAACTGCGCATGGATTCCGCGCCGGTTGGAATAGCCGGCGGGGTTGGGGAACGGTCCCCAGCCGTCGAAATGCTCGCTCACATGCAGCGGCTGGCTGGCATCGCCGACATAGTGGCTCCAGACGCCGAGATCGTGGATGACCAGCCGCTCCCGGCGCCGGCGATCCTCGTCGAACCATGTCCGGTCGGCCGGCGTGGCCGCGCTGCGGGCGCCGACCACGTCCGCACGCCAGTAGGCGAAATCCTTCACGAGCTGCTGCCATCCGTCGACGATCGCCAGCGGCAGGTAGCCGGCCTTGTATTGCGTGAAGCCCTTGGCGCGCAGCGCCGTGTCGTAGGCTTCCCGCGTGAGCGGCGCGGACTCGAGCGGGAAGGCGCCCGCCACCCACCCGACGTCGTCGAGATCGACGAAGTGGCCGGGGTCGCGCTCGCTGTCGTGCGTCAGGCCGGCGCCCTTCGAGCGATCGAGTTCGCGTCCCAGGACGGCAATGTCCGCGACGGCCTCGGGCGTGCGGACGAAGGCCGGCAGCTCGTCGGGCAGCATCTCCGTCGCTACGCCGCTGATCAGTTCGTGACCGGTCGCGCCCCAGGCGAAGGCGGCCCTCTCCGGCACGAACAGGACGAGCGTAGCGGCCAGGCCAAGAGCCATGCCGCGCCGCAACGGTGCTGTCACGATCCGACCGTGAAGGAGTCGAGCCATTTCCGGGCGGCGGGTGTGTCGGAGAAGATCTTCACCTGTCGGGGCCCCACGGCCAGCGCGGTGAACATCTGCGCGTGTTCCCGATGCCCGTCGGTCGGCGCAACGATGGCGAGCGGCCCCATGCCGTCCGGCATGGTACGCACATAGGCCTGTATGCGAGCGCCGAGCGCCATCATGTCGCCGTCGACCAGGCCCAACGTGGCGTCGGTGAGCTCGAACAGCTTGCGGTAGGGCATTGCGCCGTCGACGACGATACCGTCGAGGTAGGACTCGATGTCCGCGCGGGTCAGCGGCCCTTCGCACGCGACCAGGACCAGGCGCTCGGGATGGGAGATCGTCCAGCGGATCGGCATTGTCTTCGACTATGCCGACAAATCCCCCCCGTGCAACCGCCGGCTGGCGCGCCGGATTGCGTGGCGATTGTCGCTCCCCGGCAGCATTTCGGCGATGTCACAATCGCGTTTGCGGGCTGGCATCCGGCCACGATGCGCCAGCGTCCTCATCGTTTCCGTGCTCGATGTCCGCGGCCGCATTTTTTCGGCAGGCCGGTCCGGTTTGCAGAGCCTCTGATCTCGCGTTTTTGCGGCGTCGAGTTGACCGGCTGGCGGAAAGCCACCGATACTTTGAAAATGCAGCCTTTGTGGGAAGGTATTCTCGAAGCCGTCGCGTTGCTGTTCAGCTTCGCGATCTGTGGTCTTCTTGGCACCAAGATCGGCGAGAGGAACGACAGGCGAGGCAACAGCACGAACACGGATGTCGTCTTCTTCCTGATCTTCGGTGTGGCCGGCGCGGTCGCCGTCGGTTGGGCGTGGGAGGCCTTGCTGGATTGATGTCCGCGATCGAAGCCACCGGCAGGGCTGTCATGGTCGCACACGAACGGCGGGCCGAGGACGCCTACGAGGCGATGTATAGCGCCCGCCCCGTCGCGGTGAAGGACCTCTACGAGGAGGCTCTGCAGCAATTGCGGCTGGCGATCGCGGCGGCGACGGCCAATGGCTTCTCCGATGACGCGAGGCGGCTGGATCGCCGGCTTGCACACATCGAGGCCGTCTATGAAAGCCAGTTCCGCCATGTTGGCCGATGACAGCGGCCTGGTGTTCGGGTGATCGTTGCGTCAGCGTTGTCTGTGGCTTTGCGTGGTCGGGATATCGGGTTCCAAGATCGCAGGAATGAAGCATGCGCTACGTGGGGGGAGCCGTCCTTGAGATATTGAGGGCGATCGCTCTGGGGCTGATGGGCTTTGCATTTGTCGGGCTTGTCTACCGGGCGGCCGGCTATCTGCTGCCCGATGCGGACCTCGACATGCTCGCCATAGACCAGCCGCTGGACAATGTGCCGGCGCGGATGGGCATCGCCTTCGCCGTTCTGGCGATGATCGTCTACGGTCTTGTGCGGGCCGTCGTTCTCTGGCGCCGCCGACGCCGTGGCCGGACGCCGGTATCGGGCGGCGCAGGCGCCGCGCTTCGATGGATCGCGATCTGCCTGGCTGCCTTCTGCGTCATGAGCGCCGGAAGCTGGGCCCTGACCGGCCCGCTGATCGCCAGGCTTTCGCGGGAGACGCCCGACGGTCTCGTCATCGGCGTCTACAGCTGCCAGCAGGACGACATGGCCTTCGGGATCGGCGACCGCAACCGTCTCTACATCTTCGGCGAGCCGTCCGCCGTCACCTTCCGCTACGATCCCGTCCGCCGCATCGTCTCCATCGAGTCGAACCTGTCGACGATGCCGCTTTTCCCGGTCAGCACCGTCCTGCGATACGTGCCCAAAGGCGAGGTCGGCTCGTCGCCCGAGTTCGTCGGCCCGGGAATCGAATACGCGTTCAAGGACACCATCGTGCCGGGCGTTCCCAGTCCTCCGCAGGCGAGGCCGCGGATCTGGTGCCCCTTCCGGCTGGGAGCCGAGGTGAGACGCCGCAGCGACGGCTATCTCGGCTGGGTCGGACTGGTCCATTAGGGGGCGGGCGATGATCCTGGCGATCCCGCGAACTGCGAAGGCAATGCTGCTGGCCGGCCTGCTTGCCGCTGCCGCTCCGGCCCTGGGACAGGACGCATCGTCTCCCGATGCGACGGCAACCGTCTATCGCGTGGCAAAGCACAAGATCGCCGACGACCTCGACAAGGTGAACAAGCTCGTGGCGAGCAACACGGCCGCGACGGAGGCGGCAAAGGCGATCGTGGAGCAGGTCGCGCCGCAGAAGGGAACGGCACCGCCTCAAGCCGGGCCCGCGGCCTCTTCCGCCGCCGTTGTTTCCGCCGCTGCCGCGACCGCGGCGACCTACAACGAGCAGGCGCAGCATCTTCAGGCCGAGGCCAAGGCCGCGATCGCGAAGGCGGACGCGACGAACGACCCCGTCCGCAAGTCCGAACTCTATCTGGAGGCGATGTCGAAAGCCGATGCGGCCATGAAGGCCGGCAGGACCGCGGCCGACAGCCTGGGCGCCTTCGATCGCGCGACCCCGTCGCGGCCGACCTGGCCGGCGCTCGAGGATCTCAGGCGGCAGGCGGCGGCGGCGGCTCCCGGCGCCGGGCTCAGCATCGACATCTTCGAGGCCGCTCTCGCGAGGTCGGCCGAAGCGGCGGCGCCGGCCAGGAACGGCGGCACCAACGCCTTCTCGATCCGGTCCTACGACGACAAGACCGCCAAGGCCGTTCTCCAGGATGGAACGGTCCTGGACCTCGCGCCGCTCCAGCGAGCGGCGCGGACCTATACGCAGGGCGGGACGCGAGGGCCGCTCATTCGGGAAGTCCCGCTGCCGCAGGGATCGGCCTTCGTTCCCGACGTGAAGAGCCACAATGCCCTGGTGATGGCGGCGAAGAAGGCCGATGGCGTCGGCGGCGTGGCCCTGCGCGTGTCGCTGGCGGCGCTGCAGGCCACCGGTGGCGACGACCTGCGCTGGGACACGACGCTGATCGAGATCGAGAAGCCGGTCCTGATCTCCCTCGACCTCCTGTACGACCGGCTCAAGCCCTATGCCGGTTCCGATGCGCGCTGGTCGGCGCTGCCGGAGGAGTTGCGGTTTCCCGGCCGGATGGCGCGCATCCACGGCTTCATTGCCGATCCCGACCATGACGATCTCTGGATCGTCGGCAGCAGGACGGACGAGCCTTCGGCCTCCATCGACGTCGATACGATCATCCTGGCGCTGCAGGCGGCATGGCGCAGCGATACGGTGCCGGCCGTTTCCCTCGATCGCCTGCCCAACGATTCTGTCGGGCCGAACTTCCCCCGCATCGTCGGGTTGCCGGCCGATTCGCGGATGGCGAAGTCGATGCTGGATGCCGACTACCTGATGAAGCGGATCCTGCTCGGAGCGGTGAAGCCCGGTATCGCCGGCTATCGCAGTCTCGTGAACATCGCCGAGACGGGCGGCTATCCGGACACGGACTTCGATGCGCGTTTCTGGTTCCAGCCGCTTGCGCTCGGTCCGGCGTCGATCCGGCGCTCCGCCTCGCGGCGGACGATCGTCTATGACGCCGAGCTTCAGGTGCTGACCGAATCCATGAAGGCCGGCGGACAGCCGCAGGCCGCCGGCGGGCGCTTTCGCGATCCCCCCGAACAGGCCGCCGCCGAGTTCTCGCGCAATCTCGCGCGTCTCGTGGCCGACCGGCAGGCCGATCCCGGCCGCCTGTTCGAGCGTCTCTACGGCATTTCGGACGCGGTCACGCTGGCGCGCCTGCTGCGCCACTTCGGGAGTTCGGCCAGCCGGCTTGCGGCCTTCGCCGAATTGCCTTACCGCCGGCTGTCGGGGGCCGATGCCATTCCGCGGCAGTATCCCCTCGTCAGCAAGACCATGACCGTCATGCTGCCGAGCGGGCAGGCCGCTTCACCCGTGGTGGCGGGCGGTGTGGCGATGCGGGTGGGCGTGGAGCGGCGGTCGGTGTCGACCGACTACGATGCGTTCCTCGAAGCCCTGGAGCGGCTGGTGGCGGCGGCGCGCACGGGAAGCGGGTCACCGTCCTGGCTCATCGAACCCGCCTTCTCCCTGCGGGCTCCGGCCACTGAGCGCAGCGCGTCGGCGGCGGCATTCGACACCGCCTTCGCGGCGGGCCTGTCCGCCTTCAACGCCGGCGATGGAGAGGCGGCGGTGCGGGAGTTCCGCCGTGCCGTCGCGCAGGACTCCTATTCGGCGCGGGCCAATGCCTGGCTGGCCTATGCCAGCCTGTGGAACGGCGACGCCGACGCCGCGGCGACCCTCGCGTCGCGGGCGAGCGTCCTCGATTCCGGAGACATCCTCGTGTCGGCGATCGCCTATGACGTGGCGAGGAGAACGGCTCCGGAAGGGACGGAGGTCAGTCCGAAGTCGCCCGAGGTGGCCAAGCGTCTCGTCGACCTCTATCTCGAGCTCGGTCAGGCCGGCCGCAAGGCGGGCGACGACGCCTTCACCGACTGGATCGAGGAGGCGCTGGACCTCGATCCCGACAACAGCGATGCGCAGACTCTCTTCGGGTTCGAGCGGCTGTGGGGGAAGGAGAAGGATGTCGACGCGGCCCTTTCGGCCTTCCAGGACGCCCGCAGGATCCTGATGGCCCGCGGCCGCGAGTTGCTGCGCGGTGACCGCGACGGGAGCCGCGGTTACGCGGTGGCCTCCCTGGGGGCGGCCCTGGCCTTCGAGATGCGTGTGCTTTCGGGGCTAGCAGCCTTCGATCGCAAGTATCCCTTCGTCGATCCTTTCAACCGGACCCAGCTCGACCTGATGACGCGGAGCCTCTTGCCGGAGAATGTCGTGCGGCAGATAGAGGCCGATCGCAAGGCGAGGCTCGAACCGCTGCTCAAGGCGGCCGACGACCAGTTCGATGCCGCCGGCGAGTCCCTCGAATTCCAGTCCAGCGGCGCCGCCGCCGGCACCCAGCTTCTGGCGCGCGTGCATCGTTTCCAGGTCAACATGCGGCTGCTGAAGCGCGATGCGTTGCTGCAGGAACTCAAGGCGGTGCGCGCCGAGGCGGCGCGTTACATCGCGCAATATCCCCAATCCGATCTCGTCTTCGGCGCGCGCGCGAGCCTGATGCTGGCGATCGGCGATGGTGAGGAGGCGCTCTCGGACATCAATCGCGCGCTGGCGATCAATCCGGGGAGTGTGGGCGACCTTCGCATGCGCGCGCGCATTCTCGCCGCGATGGGGCGTTGCGAGGACGCCCAGGCCGACATCGGGAAGGCCCTGTCTCTGGACCCCGGTTACGACCTGGTCGACGAGACCTATCGGCGGCGGTGCGGGAGGTGACGATGGGTCCTGACGTGTCGCGTTTCGTGTCGAAGATGCTCGGTGCCGGCGCGCTCATCGCCGCGATGGGCGCGCTCGCCATGCCGGCGGCGGCGCAATGCAAGCCGGGCGACCATCTGATCGGCGAGGATACGGATTTCTATTACTGCTCGACGAGAACCTGCGCGCAGCTGGCCGGCCAGATCGGGCGCGACCAGGACGCCCTGAAACGCCTGCGCGAGTCCATCCTTGCCAACAACGCCGAATTGCACGAGTGGACCGCGAAGAACCGGGAGGCCGAGCTCAAGGCCCGCGACCATGCGACCGGCTTTCTGGTCGATACCGCGCTGGGGGCGCTCATCGATCTCAAGTCGGAGCAGCTTGCGGAGGTGGAGGCCGAGTTCGGCAAGCGCCTGCCCATGGGCACGACCTGGCGGATGCAGGTCGACAGGGTCCGGGAGCTGAGGTCGCAGTCGGCCCGGCTGGCCGGCACCGTCGACGGCCTGAAGCTCGGCCGCTATCCCGGGCTCAATGCCGTCGACTGGTGGGCCGAGGTCAGGCATTGGGGCAAGGACGTCGAGGATCGGGCGGGGGGGATCCGCCGCAACCTCGACGAGATCGAGCGCGATCCCGAGGCGGCGGCCATCCTGAAGGAGCACGGAGTGAAGTTCGTCACCGATGGGCTCAAGGCCGCGCTGGCGCCGGTCATCGAGAGGCCGCTCTCCTTCGGCCAGTTCATCGTCGACTACGGATACGATGTCGGGGCCTGGCTCGCGAGCAAGGCCCGCATCGAGCAGAACGTCCTGAACCAGGACGCCAACCGCATCGCCGTCTGCAAGCTGTCGATGCAGCTTCAGAAGACCGTCCGCGACAACAACATCTGCAACAAGAAGTATCCGGACCCGAAGAGTCCGGAACCCGATCCCGCGAAATGCCGATGAGGCGTCGGTCGCGGCCCCGTGAGCACAGCCTGAAAGGAAGGACCTGCGGATGGTGATGATCTGGCGCGGCTGGGGAATCCTGGCTCTCTTCGTTCCCCTGGTCTGGTTTCTCGTGCCGATCTTCGGCTTCGTCATCTTTCAGGTCTACGAACCCGACAGCGTCAAGGTGACAGCCAGCTTCCTGCGCCTGGAAGCGGCGGCCCAGGCCGCCGCTGCGCTCACGCTGTGGCTCGTCACCCGCTATCGCGCCCACGCGCCGGCCGGTGCCGATCACTTCCTCTTCGTCCCCCTGCGGTTCTGGACGTGGCTGATCGGCCTGATTGCCGTCGTGGCGTTCGTCGCCTCGTTCCTCGGCCTCGATTTCTCCGCCTGACGGCCGGCGCCCGGACCGCGAGGATCGGAGGCGGCCTTTCCTTTTCCGTCGTGCCGTCGCTATGGCCGTCCGGCGGGAACGTCGAGCGCGATCTCGTTGCGCTCGCCGGCAACGATGATCCGCCCCACATCGCCGGCCGGCGAAACGCGGAGAACGGCCGAGATCGGTGTCGGGGTGGAGGATGCCACCGTCGGGGGCGGGCAGGCGAGAAAGTCGACAACGATGGCCCGTCGGCCGGAAGACGCGGGCCGTTCGACGAGCGTGGGCTGTGTCCACCCTGCGCTCGCGGCGGTGCCTCGCGCCTCGACGACCAGTTTGGCGCCTTGGGCGGCGACGCTTGCGGCTTCGACCCGCGCGATCCTTTGGAAGAGACAGAGGCCGTGATGATCCGATGCCTGCGCGCCGGCCGCCGGACGGACGAAGCAGAGACCGGCGGGCCCCTTGATCAACGGCAGGCCGTCGAGCACGCCGACCTGGGACCCGATTGCCGGTTCCGGGCAGGCGCTGAAGACGTCGGGGCCGCGGCCGGGCGGTGTCCGTTGCTGCGCCGAGAGATCGCCTGTGCCGATGGCCACGGCGAGCGGTGCGGCGATGAGGAGAGAGACGCGCATGCTAGGCTTCGTGCCGGACCAGTCTTGTCCGACTCTCGAAGCCGATCAATCGGGACATGCGGAGCCGGCCGTGGCGGCGGAAAAATGCGTCGCGCGGTTGCCGTCTCAGGGCGCCGCCTCAGTGCGTCGTCGCGGCGCCGCCGTTCTGCTGCAGGAAGCCCTTGGCGAGGGCATGGTAGACGCCTTCGGGGCAGACGAGGCGGGAAGCCATGTACGCGATGAGCGATGCCGCCATCAGCGGTATCACCATGGCGTGGTTCTCGGTCATCTCGGTCACGATGACGAAGGCGGTGATCGGCGCCTGCACGACCCCGGCGAAGTAGGCCACCATGCCGAGAAGCATCACCGCTTCGAACGGGGCGGATGGGAAGAAGGGGGCGATGTTGGCGCCGAGCCCGGCGCCCACGGCGAGCGACGGCGCGAAGATGCCGCCCGGAATGCCGCTGATCGCCGAGAAGGTGGTGGCCGCGAACTTCAGCAGGCCGAAGTCCATCCGCAGCGGCGCACCGTTCTCCAGCGCCGCCTTCACCTGCTCGTAGCCCGTGCCGTAGATGGCATCGCCCGAGGCGAGACCGCACAGGGCCACGGCCAGGCCGCAGAGCGTGGCGAAGGCGATGCGATGGCCCTTGATCCAGGTGCCGATCGAACCGGGAAGGCCGCGCGCCACGACGATGAGGATGCGGCTGAACAGTCCGCCCGCGAGGCCGCCGACCACACCGCATACCGGCACGGCGAGCCAGTCGAGGCCGCCGCGCAGCATGGTCGGGGTCGATCCGAAATAGGCGTAGTTGCCCACCAGCGCGAGGGAGGTCAGGCCGGCCGTGATCACCGAGGCGATGATCAGGCTGTTGGTCCGGGTCTCGAACTTGCGGCTCATCTCCTCGATGCCGAACACGATGCCGGCCAGGGGCGTATTGAAGGCCGCGGCGACGCCGGCGGCCGCGCCGGCCAGGATCAGTCCGGGCTGCCGCCGCGGCGACAGCCGGCCGATGGCGAACATGATGGAAGCGCCGACCTGGACGGTCGGCCCCTCGCGGCCGACCGAGGCGCCGCAGAGCAGGCCGAGCAGGGTCAGGAGCACCTTGCCGACGGCGATGCGGATCGAGACCAGCCGGCCACGCGCGCTTTGGTCGCGGAGTTCCCGCGCGGCGATCGCCTGCGGGATGCCGCTTCCCTGCGAGTTCTGGAAGTAGCGGTTGGTCAGGTAGACGGAGAGGGCGAAGCCTGCCGGCGTGACCAGCAGGGAGGCATATCGCCACTTGTGCAGCAGCATCGCGAAATGCGCCTGCGCCTGGTCGGCGAGGAGCGCCAGCGCCACGGCGACGGCGCCCACCGTGATGCCTCCGAGCAGGAAGATGATGCGTCGCTGCCACCGCGCCGATGTGACCTTGATGAGGCGCGGGAAGCGATCTGCTCGGAACAACTTCATGTAGAATTGCCTTGGAACCAGCCGGAAGGCCGAGCGATAGCGGCTTTTCGACCATGGTGAAAGATCGACGTTGGTTTGGGGCGAATTGGTCGCTCGCTTGCGTCTCGGCATGAGATCGCCCTGCAGTTCCGATGCCATCAGGGCGTGATGCGCCGCGGCTCGGCCGCGATCCGATGGCGCAAGCGGCCTTTTCCCGTCTTGGCTTGGCCTCTACGATGGCGGATAGAGAAATCCCGGCCTCGATCGAGACATTCGTTGTTATGAACCAGAAGAAAAGGCTCGTGCTGTGGGTGGCGGCCCTGTCGGCGGCGAGCGCCCTCTCGCTGTCGGTGGCCGGTCCGCGACTCGAGAGCGGCCAGAATGCCGCGGCGCGCGCGCCGTTGATGGTGCGGGGGTTCACGGCCGCCGAGGCCGCTCAGTCCATCCTCACCGGCATCGGGAGCGACATCGTGCTCGAGCTGCGCGTGGTCGAGGGGCAGCAGGTGAAGCGCGGCGATGTCGTTGCGGTCCTCGCGAACTATCCGATCGCCGACATCGCGGTTCGCTCCGCTGAAGCCGAGCTCGAGAAGGTGCAGGAGCGGCGCAAGAGCCTGGCGGCAGGCATCATGGTCGCCAAGAAGGACAAGGCGGGCGAGGCGTCCGGCGAAGCGGGCAAGCCGAAGAGCAAGGACTCCGCCCATGCTAAGCCTGGGATTGCCGAGCAGGAAGTGCTGGTCAAGCTGTCGGCCGAGGAGGCCAAGCTCAAGGCGCTCACCATGCAGCGTTCCGGTCTGCCGCCGGACCAGAGGGAGCTCGAGGTCAGCGTCTCGCAGCAGAACCGGGAGCATGAGCAGGCGAGACTGCGCGTCCTCAAGGAGACCCTCGCCGACGATCTCGCGGAGAGCGACGCCGATATCCAGGTCAAGACGGCGGCGCTCGATGATGCCCGACTGCTGCGCGAGCAGGCCATGGTCCGCTCGCCGATCGACGGCGTCGTGGTCCATATATGGACGCACCCCGGCGAAAGGATCCGGCGCGGCATCGCGCAGATCGTCGACATGAACCGGCTGCGCATCGTCGCCGACATCGACGAGGTGCTGATCACGCGCATGAAAGTGGGCGGCAAGGTGTCGGTGACCTTCCGGGGCGAGAAGACGAGCCACGCGGGCAGGATCGTCTTCGTCGGCGCGGAGGTGCGGCGCACGCCCAATCTCGGCGGCTTCGGCAGCGAGGTGACCAACGTGCGCAGCGTGCCGGTCAAGATCGAGCTGAACGATCCGGCCCAGATGCCGCACATGGTGGGACGCGAGGCGGTCATCACGTTCGACGAGGACCCGTAGCCGCCCGGCAAGGACGGGACGAACGGGAAGCATCTGCGGGAAGATGGTGCTGCCGGACAGGATTGAACTGTCGACCTCTCCCTTACCAAGGGAGTGCTCTACCACTGAGCTACGGCAGCCTCTGCGGGGACGGGCCCAGGCGCGGCGCGGATATGCCATAGGGGAGGGCGGGGTTCAACCGCTTGCCGCCCGCCGAAACGGGCCGTCTGCGCCGGCTTGCCGGCCGCGGTGCCATGGTCCTACGATTTCCGCCAAAAGAAAGCAGGAGGGAACGTATGGACTGGCGTCCGATTTCGGCCGATTCGCACATCACCGAGCCGCCCGACTGCTATGTCGGGCACATCGACCCGGCCTGGCGGGAGCGGGCGCCGCGGCTGATCCACAAGGAGGGGCTGGGCGACACCTTCGTCGTCGAGGGCATGAAGACGCCGGTGCCGCTCGGATTGATCGCCGCCGCCGGCGTGGCGCCCCAGGACATTCGCATGGGGGGCGCCAAATTCGACGACCTGCACCGCAGCGGCTGGGATCCGAGCCGGCGGCTGGCCGACCAGGACCGCGACGGCATCGCGGCCGAGATCATCTATCCCACGGTCGGCATGCTGATCTGCAACCATCCCGACTTCGACTACAAGAAAGCCTGCTTCGACGCCTACAACCGCTGGCTCCAGGGCTACTGCGCCTACGCGCCCGACCGCCTGATCGGGCTCGGCCAGACCGCGCTGCGCACCGTGAAGGAGGGCATCGCCGATCTCGAGCGCATCAAGGCGATGGGCTTCCGCGGCGTGATGATGCCTGGCAATCCTGGCGAGAAGGACTACGACGATCCGGCCTACGACCCGTTCTGGGAGGCCGCGATCGCGCTCGAGCTGCCGCTGTCCTGGCACATCCTCACCACCAGCGGCGACAACACGCTCGCCAGGCCGCGCGGACCCAAGATCAACGGCTTCCTGAGCATCATCCGCGGCTGCCAGGACATCATGGGCATGCTGGTCTTCTCCGGCGTGTTCGAGCGCCATCCGAAGCTGCGGGTGGTCTGCGTCGAGGCCGATGCCGGCTGGGCGCCGCACTTCATGTATCGCATGGACCATGCCTACAAGCGCCATCGCTACTGGATGAAGGGCCAGGAACTGCAGCGGCTGCCGTCGGAGTATTTCCGCGACCACATCTCGCTCACCTTCCAGGACGACTGGACGGCGTTCCAGTTCGCCGACCGGCTGGGGCCGCAGCAGCTCATGTGGGCCAACGACTTCCCGCACAGCGACTCGACCTGGCCGTGGAGCCAGGAGGTGCTGGAGGAGCAGACGCGCGATCTCACGCCGGCGCTGAAGAAGCGCATCCTGCGCGACAACGTGGCGGAGCTGTACCGGCTCGCGGCCTGACCGCCCGCACCCGGGCATGAAAAAGCCGGGGACGGGCCCCGGCTTTCCGATGATGCTCTGGCCGACGATCTGGCGGCGTGACCGCGATCAGCCCTGATCGAGGAAGCTGCGCAGCATGCGCGAGCGGCTCGGGTGCTTCAGCTTGCGCAGCGCCTTGGCCTCGATCTGGCGGATGCGCTCGCGGGTGACCGAGAACTGCTGGCCGACCTCTTCGAGGGTGTGGTCGGTGTTCATGCCGATGCCGAAGCGCATGCGCAGCACGCGCTCCTCGCGCGGCGTGAGCGTGGCCAGCACGCGGGTCGTGCTCTCGCGCAGGTTGCCCTGGATCGCCGCCTCGAGCGGAATGACCGCGTTCTTGTCCTCGATGAAGTCGCCCAGATGCGAATCCTCCTCGTCGCCGATCGGCGTCTCGAGGCTGATCGGCTCCTTGGCGATCTTCAGCACCTTGCGCACCTTCTCCAGCGGCATGCCGAGCTTCTCGGCCAGCTCCTCCGGCTGCGGCTCGCGGCCGATCTCGTGCAGCATCTGGCGGCTGGTGCGGACCAGCTTGTTGATCGTCTCGATCATGTGCACCGGGATGCGGATGGTGCGCGCCTGGTCGGCGATCGAGCGGGTGATCGCCTGACGGATCCACCACGTCGCGTAGGTCGAGAACTTGTAGCCGCGGCGGTACTCGAACTTGTCGACCGCCTTCATGAGGCCGATGTTGCCCTCCTGGATCAGGTCCAGGAACTGCAGGCCGCGGTTGGTGTACTTCTTGGCGATCGAGATCACGAGGCGCAGGTTGGCCTCGATCATCTCCTTCTTGGCGCGCATCATCTCGCGCTCGCCGTCCTGCACGGTCTTCACCATGCGGCGGTATTCGAAGATCGGCGCGCCGGCCCGTTCGGAGATCTGCTTGATCTCCTCGCGGATCTTCTCGATGTCGTCGGCCTTCTTCTTGGCGAAGTCCTTCCAGCCCTTGCCCGACAGCTTGCCGACCTTCTCGAGCCAGTTGGGGTCGAGCTCGTGGCCGAGATAGTTGTCGAGGAAGTCCTGGCGCGGGATGCGGAAGGCTTCCGCCTGCCGCAGCAGCTTGCCCTCGAGCATCATCAGCTTGCGGTTCAGGTCGTAGAGCGTGAGCTTGAGCTGCTCGATGCGGTTGGCGTTGATGTGCACCGTGCGCACCAGCTCGACGATCTTCTTGCGGAACTTCTCGTAGCTCTTCTCGAACTCCGCGCTGGGCTTCTGGCCGCGGCTGAGCGTCGACAGGCGCCGGTTCTGCACCTTCGACATCTCGATATAGACCTTCGAGATCTTGGTGAGCGTGCGCAGCACCTCGGGCTTCAGCTTCTCTTCGAGGGCCGACAGCGACAGCGCGTTCTCGTCGTCCTCCTCGCCGCCCTCGGGGGCGGCGCCCTCGACGGTGGCCTCGCCGTTGGGGTTGGGCTGCACCGGCGGGCGCGGCGGCGCCACGGCCTTGATCACCGGCGGACGCGGCATCGCCGGCATGGGAGGCGGCGCGCCGTCGCCGCCGGGGGCGGCAGCGGCACCCTTGCCCTCGCCGGGCATGCCGCCCTGGGTCGCCTCGAGGTCGATCACGTCGCGCAGCAGCATGCGGCCTTCGTTGATGGCGTCGCGCCACATCATCAGCGCGGCGATCGTCATCGGGCTCTCGCAGATGCCGCCGATCATCTTGTCCTGGCCGGCCTCGATGCGCTTGGCGATCTCGATCTCGCCCTCGCGGCTCAGCAGCTCGACGCTGCCCATCTCGCGCAGGTACATGCGGACGGGATCGTCGGTGCGGCCGAGCTCCTCGTCCTCGCCGGTCGCTTCCGCCGCCACGACGGCGGTCTTGGCCGGCTCGGCAGCGCCGGCCGCGGGACCCTCTTCCTGCTCCTCGGCCTCGACGACGTTGACGCCCGCCTCGGACAGCATGGCCATCGTGTCCTCGATCTGCTCGGAGGACACCTCGTCCGGCGGCAGCGCGGCGTTCAGCTCGTCGTAGGTGACGTAGCCGCGCTCCTTGCCCTTCTGGACGAGCTTCTTCAGCTCGGCGCCGAGGGAATCGAGCAGCGGGGCGTCAGGGCCTTCTTCGCGGGTTTCAGTGGGTTCGGGCTGGGCTACGGTTGCGGTCTTAGTCGCCATTTCTTTTCCTTGGCACTGCGACAAACAGGGTTAACGGCCCGCGAGGGCCGGGAATCTGGCTGCAAGAAGGGGGGCGGGCGGGCGACCCGCAAAGCATCCCTTCTACTATATGGGGCATAACTTCAAGGGGCGATAGGGGCATCGGCTCCAAAATACGCGTTCGGTCGTCATCGGTTCCCTTCGAGCGCCTCCTGGGCGGCATCCCGCCTGACCCGGTCCAGGGCCGCTCTCAGACGCTCTGCATTCTCCTCGGTCGGCTCGCGCGCGAGTTCCTCCTTGGCCTGCCGCACCTCGGCCATGTTGCCCAGATGCCGGGCCACATGGTCGGCGGTCCGGCGCCACTGGGCCACCCAGGCTTCGCTGTCGGAAGGGTCGGTCCGGAAGAGTTCTCGCGCCTTGGCGCGGGCCGTCGCGGCCAGCGGCCCCAGGCCGTTGCGCTGCAGGTGGTCTGCGATGAGCTGCACTTCAAGGGGTGCGTCGCCGGCTGCGGCATCGTCGGCCGCTGGATCCACTCCCAGCGGCATCATCGCCAGGGCATCGAGCAGGCCGCGCTGCAGGCGGGCCAGGTCGGGATGGCTGTCGGTCGGCAGGCGCGAGACCTCCTCGTTCAGCACATGGAGCAGGGCCGGCCGCTCGATCAGCGCGCCCAGCAGCACCCGGATCTGGCGCGAGTAGCCCTCGAGGTCGACCGCGGCGCGACGGGCCTCGGTGCCGGCCGAGGCCGGTACGTCCTGGAGCGCACCGGGCGGCATCGCGCCGGGGCCGCGGAACGGACGCGGCCCGCCCGGGCGCTGGCCGAAGCGGCCGGCCGGCCGCCAGCCCGGCCGCTCGCTGCGCCAGGTGCGGTCGAGCCGGTCGCGGATGTCGCGCTGGTAGTAGCCGCGCACCACCGGGTCGGCGATCTCCTGGACCCGCTCGTTCAGCGCCGCCTGGATGCTGGCGCGGCGCTCGGGCGTGTCGGCAGGCCGGCCCTCCGTCTCCATGTCCCAGATCAGGTCGACCAGCGGACGGGCGAGGTCGAGCACGCGGCGGACGGCGTCCGGCCCGTGGCCGCGCAGCAGGCTGTCGGGGTCCTCGCCGGCCGGCAGGGCGACGAAGCGCAGGCTCTTGCCCGGCCGCAGCAGGGGCAGGGCGCGCTGCGCGGCACGCTGGGCGGCGCGGCGGCCGGCGTTGTCGCCGTCGAAGCACAGGAACGGCTCGTCGGCGAGCTTCCACAGTTCGCCCAGCTGGCCTTCGGTCAGGGCGGTGCCGAGCGGCGCGACGGCGCCCGTGAAGCCGGCGACGTGCAGGGCGATCACGTCCATGTAGCCTTCGGCCACGATCACCGGCTGGTCCTTGGTCGCCGCCACGCGGGCGCGGTCGAGGCAGTAGAGGTTGGCGCCCTTGTGGAACAGCGGCGTCTCGGGCGAGTTGAGGTACTTCGGCTCGCCCGTGCCCATCACGCGCCCGCCGAAGGCGATGGCGCGGCCGCGGCGGTCGTTGATGGTGAACATCACCCGGCCGCGGAAGCGGTCGTAGGGCTCGCGACGCCCGCCCTGGGGGCCGTCCTCGGGCTGGATGGCGAGACCCGCCTCGACGATCTTGTCGATCGGCACGCCCTCACGCTTGAGCGCCGACAGCAGCCCGTCGCGCGAGTCGGGCGCGAAGCCGAGCCGGAAGTCGTCGATGGTCGCATCTTCGAGGCCGCGGCCGCGCAGATAGTCGAGACCGTGCCGGCCCACCGGCAGGCGCAGCTGCTTCTGGAACCAGCGCGCCGCCTCCTCGACCACCTGCTGCAGGGTCGAGACGCGCTCGGCGCGTTCGCGCTCGACCGGCGTGGCGCGCGGCACCGGCAGGTTGACCTCGCGGGCGAGCTTCTCCACCGCCTCGGGGAAGGTGAGGCCTTCGGTCTTCATGACGAAGCCCACCGCGTCGCCGTGCTCGCCGCAGCCGAAGCAGTGGTAGAAGCCCTTCTTGTCGTTCACCGTGAAGGACGGCGTCTTCTCGTTGTGGAAGGGGCAGAGGCCGGCGTATTCGCTGCCCGAGCGGCGCTTGAGCGCGACCTTCCGCCCGACGACGTCGGACAGGCTGAGCCTGGCGCGCAGTTCATCGAGGAAGCCGGGAGGGAAGGCCATGGCCCTAAAATGGCGGCGTCGTTCCTGTCGCACCAGAGAGGATTGCGGGGATTGCGCGCCGTTCGCCGCGATGGAGAGCGCCCGCCCGCTGCGATGTCGCCCGCCGCGCCGCGGTCCCGCCGGCCTGCTTGACAGGGCCCGAAAAGCTCCGGTTTCCCTTTTAAAAAAGGAAATAAAAGCGTTACTTTTCGTAACTGCCCGTCCGCAGGCGCCGACCATGGACCGACTCTAGGCCCATCGGAAGGCCGGAGCCGATTCCGGTCGCCAACGGCCTGGGGGATTTGTTGTGGACCTCGGCCGGGCGCTTCTATGGCGGATCTTCCGCCGCATGCTCCTGAATGTCGCGGAGGCTGTAGTGCCGCAGTCGATCCACCACCGTGGTGGTTCGTCCTCGTCGTTGCGGCGATGATTTTCATTGTAGCGCTGGTCTGCGCGCTGATCACTTTCCCCCCGTCGCCCCCTCTCCCGCTGCCGGACATCGGCCCCTCCGACTCGCGGCCCGTCTTGCGGTCGGGCCTCTGCTCCGAATCGCTTCTGCGACCAAGATGGCGGTGCATTGCTCCGCCTGCTGCGAGAGGATAGTCTTCGACAGGAGGTCGTTTCCACGCCGTGACTAAATATCTTCGCGCGCCGGCACCGGCACCGTTACCGTGTGGTCGTATACCGTGCGGTCGTACGATCCGATAAGGTCCTTGGCTTGGCAGAGAATACGGTTCGCCGACGCCGATACGATCGCGGCGAAAATCGCAGAAAGCATGTCGGTTCGACGGATCGGCCCGAGATCGTCCGATCGGGGCGTGAGGTGGTCGGGAAATGCCCGGCCAATTTCCCCGCCGACCGCCGGCAGGCGCTGCTCGACAAGGCGATTCCCCATATCACGCGGCCGCCCTATAGCGAGGCCTTTCCGAAGCGCCTCTATGTTGTCGATCGGGACGGGACGATCTATACGGCGCAGACGACAAACCCAGGCGACAGCTATCACGGCTATCCCTATCATGGCCCGATGGGAAAACGCTTGGTCGCTGCTCTTCGGGCACTGGCCAGGCAGGACGAATGCGAAACGGCATTCGACGCTTGGCTCGATAGCCATATCACGAGAGGGGGGCCGCCGGACCTATGACGTTCGCATTCGATCTTGACGAGACCCAGGCCGGCGATGTCCGCATGGCCGTGCTCATCGACGGCGAAGTCGTATGGCCGCATCCGGAGCAGGACGACGGCGCGTCC
>JAFEFG010000030.1 GCA_018240685.1 Pseudomonadota bacterium
TGGCCGAAGCACTTCAGCCCGCCGTCGATCTGGCACGGGATCTTGCCATCGGCGTCGTAGAAGCCGTCGAGCACGTCCTTCCAGCCCTGGCCGGGCTTGGAGATGTGCAGGTCCTCCATGGTCACGAGCTCGGTGACCGAGAAGCAGTCGTGCACCTCGAACATCGAGACTTCCTGCCGCGGATCCTTGATGCCGGCCTCTTCATAGGCCTTCTTCGAGGCGATGCGGGTGGTGTGGAAGTAGCTGCCGTCCCACGAGTTGTGGCCCGACTCCGAGCCGTTGGAGACGGAGAGCTGCAGCGCCTTGACGCTGACGATGTTGTGCTTGCCGAGCGACTTGGCGATCTCCGGCGTGGTGACGATCGCCGCGGCAGCGCCGTCGGAGACGCCGCAGCAGTCGAACAGGCCGAGCGGCGAGGCGATCATCGGCGCGTTCAGGATGGTGTCCATCTCGACGGCCTTCTGCAGATGCGCCTTGGGGTTCTTGGCGCCGTTCTGATGGCTCTTCCACGAGACGTGGCCGATCGCCCGCTTGAGGTCGTCGGCGCTGACATTGTGGGCGGTCTGATAGGCCGTGGCGAGCTGGGCGAAGTTGCCCGGCGCCGTGCCGTTGGCGTGCCACAGGGCCTGCAGCGGACCGCCGCGGCCGCCCGGCAGACCGCCGTAGCCCGTGTCCTTCAGCTTCTCGACGCCGAGCGCCAGGGCGAAGTCGGCCGCCCCCGAGGCGACGGCATAGCAGGCGCCGCGGAAGGCCTCGGTGCCCGACGCGCACATGTTCTCGACGTGCGTCACCGGGATGTTGGGCAGACGCAGGGTCATCGAGAGCGGGATGCCCGACTTGCCGACATGGACCTCGTCGATCGCGGTCGAGAACCAGGCGGCGTTGAGCTGCTTGGCGTCGACGCCGGCGTCGGCGAGGCATTCCCTGTAGGCCTCGACCATCAGCTCCTCGGCGCCGCAATCCCAGCGCTCGCCGAACTTGGAGCAACCCATGCCGAGAATGGCGACCTTGTCTTTGATACCGCGAGCCATTGCAGGACTCCTTGGTGTTGGGGTTGAACTCTGGACTTTACGAACGGAAGGCGATCAGACCGGCGCTGCCTTCCAGAAATAGCGCTTGAAGCCGCCGCGCATCTGATCGTTGTCGCGGATGCGGAAGGTCATGCGCATCTTGGTGCCGACCTTCACCTGTTCCTTGTCGCTGTCCGTGAAGTCGGCCATGAAGCGGCCGCCTTCCGGGAAGGTGATCATGCCGTAATAGGCCGGCGGATCCGGCGTGTAGGTGAGCGAGTCGGCGGTGAAGGACATCACCGACGCCTCGAGGCCCGCCATCGCATAGGGCTCCTGGCTGTCGACGGCATGGCAGTTCGGATTGACGCAGATCTGGGTGCGCGGGAACTGCACGGTGCCGCACACCTTGCACTTGCCGCCGACCAGCCCGTAGATCATGTCGCGCTTGCGCCACAGGACGGACAGCGCGGTCTTCTTGTCGAACTCGGCGCGCATGCCCTTCTCGATCGGCAGCATCTCGTTGAAGGCGAGGAACTTCATGTAGTTCTTCTCTTCCTTCCGCCGCGCCAGCCAGCCCGACACGCCCTTGCGCCTGGGCAGCTTGGCGTTCTCTTCCGTCACCTCGAACACCAGGATGTCGACGCCCTGGCCGAAGGCCACGACCATGATCTTGTCGCCGGTCTTGGCGGTCTCCAGCGCATCGACCAGCATCACCAGCGCATGCGCGGCACCGGTGTCGCCGAGATTGGCGCCCAGCAGGTCGCGCACCGCGCCGTCGCCGATGCCGCAGATCTTGGCCATCTGCTTCGGCACGGCCGGCATCAGGCTCGGCATGATGAAGTGCGTGATGTCGGAGCCCTTGAGCTTGCAGGCCGCGAGGGCCGCCTTGATCGCCGGCGGGACGATCTTCGAATAGCCCTCGTCGCGGATCCAGCGCTCTTCCCAGCCGTAGTCGAACTCGGCCTCGTCGCCGCGGAAATGATCGACGAAGTCCATCGACACCGAATGGTGGCCGACGAGCTTGGCGATCACGTTCTCGGTGCCGCACAGGAGCGCCGCGGCGCCGTCGCCGTAGTTCATCTCCTGCGTCGACGCGACCTTGGCCAGGCGCTTGTCGGCCGCGGCGACCAGGGCCGGCGCGCCGCCCTTGGAGGCGTTGAGGCCCGCGATCAGCGCCGAGGTGCCGGCCTTCTGCGAGCCGCCGACGTCGGAGGCGAGAAGGTTCTGCTCGATCGACAGCGCGGTACCGATCACGCCGGCATTCTGGCGGTCCTTGAAGGGATGGGTGGTGGAGGCGAAGTAGAGGCTGCGCACGTCCTCGGCCTTGTGGCTGGTCAGGCAGTCGCGCGCCGCCTCGACCGCCATCGTGATCGAGTCCTCGTCCCAGTTGGCCATCGAGCGCTCGCCCTTGGCGAGGCCGCGCAGCCCGCCCGCGAACCACTTGTTGGCGTCGTACACCGCCTGACGGCTCAGCCGCAGGCGCGGGACATAGGCTCCATAGGCCACGATTCCGACCATTGTCGTCTTTCCTCCAACGGGGCCGGCCGACGCGGCCGGACATGAACGCTTGTTCATTGGCTCTTAGCGCTTCGGCCCGCGAGGGGCGAGCCGGATTTCAGCGCCGCAGAGCAGGAAACGAAATTATCTTCCGGTCTGCGGAACCCCACCCTGGGGCGGCATCTCGCGCACCAGGTTGCGATAGCCCGCCCCTTCGGGGATGCAAAGGTAGCGTTTGCCGTCGCGCACCTCGACCCACGGCTGGACGGTGACGATCTTGCGCTCGCCCGCCTGTGCCAGCGCGCCCGCCACCGTCTTGCCCTCGGCCAGAAGCTCGAGGTTCTTCAACGTCGCATGCACCAGCGTGCGCTTGCCCGCCTTTGCCTCGTCGATCGCCTCCTGCGCGCCGATCCAGACCGAATCCACCGATTCCGATCCGTCATGCAGCGCCGCCTGGTCCTCGGGCGCCTCGGCGAGGAAGAACCAGGTATCGAAGCGCTTGGGCACGAACGTGGGCGTGATCCAGTGCGCGAAGGGGGTCATGAACTCGGTCGCGAGTTCCAGGTCCTCGGCCTCGACCAGATCGACGATGCTCGCCTCGTCCTTGGCAAGCTTGTCGCGCCAGCGCTGTTCGATCGGCGCGAGATCGGCGGCACCGATCAGCGTTCGCTGGCCGCGCTTGTGGGCGAGCAGGATGCCGCATTCCTCGAAGGCCTCCCGAATGCCGGCGACGCGAAACTTCAGTTCCTCGTCGCTGAGCGCCGCCGCCCCGGTCGACCGCGCGCGCAGGCGCTTGTCACCGTCGGCCTCTTCCAGCTTGCCGCCCGGGAAGACCAGCGCCCCCGAGAAGGAATCGATCTGATGGTGGCGCACGACCATGAAGACTTCGAGAGGCGAAGCCGCATCGCCGGTCCTGGACGGGCGCAGCAGGAGCACGGTCGTGGCAGGACGGGGTGGCGAGGATTCTTTCCGGGGCGTATCGTTCATATGACCATTGTCACATAGGGGAAGGAACTGTGTCATCGGCGGGGGAGTAGACTTCGCGCATCAGTTCCGCACTGAGGAGGAGAACATGGCAACGACAAACAATTTCGGTGCACAGGGACTGGGAGACGGTCTGCGCGCCCTTCGCTCCAAATGGGGATGGATCGTCGCCTTCGGCGCCATCGCGCTCATCGCGGGCGTGATCGCGCTCGGCAGCGTCGTCATGGCGACGGCGTCGGCCGTCATCGTCGTCGGCGTCATGATGATGCTGGTGGGTATCGTCGAGATCGTCGCCGCCTTCAGCGTCCGCAGCTGGGGACGGTTCTTCTTCTGGCTGCTGCTGGGCATCCTCTACATCGCGGCCGGCATCATCTGCCTGCAAAACCCGTTCGTCGCCGCGACGATCCTGACCCTGATGCTGGGCATCGCCCTCATCGTGGGCGGAATCCTGCGCATCTTCCTTGCCACGCAGATGCGTCAGGGCACGCCGTGGGGCTGGGTCGTCTTCTCGGGCATCATCAGCTTCCTGCTCGGCCTGATGATCGTCTCCCACTGGCCGGCCTCGAGCTTCTACGTGCTCGGCATGTTCCTCGGCATCGACCTCATCTTCATCGGGACCGGCTGGATCAGCATGGGCCTGTCGCTGAGAAAGCGCACCTGAGGCCTGCTCTCCAGGGCATCCATGCGGCGCAAGCGCATGGATGCCGGAGACAAGTCATGCGGGCCGCAGCAAGGGATCGATTGCAAGCCGCCGCGCTGGGCAACAAACTGCTTCGGCGCGACGGGCATCTTCTGCTGGCCCGCGCGCATTGAGCAGCATGGGCAGCGGCGCCATCGTCGAAACGCTTGATCTCGCCGGAACGCTCGTCTTCGCGCTCAGCGGCGCGGTGGTGGGAGTCCGGCGGCGGATGGATCTTTTCGGGGTCCTGGTGCTGGCGTTCGTCACTGCGGTCGCCGGCGGCATCCTGCGCGATGTCCTGATCGGCGCCATTCCCCCTGCCGCTATCGCCAACTGGCATGCCCTCGCGCTCTCGGTGGCGGCGGGACTGTTCGCCTTCCTCTTTCCAGCGGCGATCGATCGCCTTCGCTTCCCGGTGCAGTTCTTCGATGCCGCGGGCCTTGGCATGTTCGCCGCGACGGGCACGCACAAGGCGCTGGAGTACGGGATCTCGCCTCTCATGGCGGCGATGCTCGGGATGATCAGCGGCATCGGCGGCGGGATGGTCCGCGACGTTCTCTCGGCGCAGGTGCCGGTGGTGCTGCGGTCGGAAATCTACGCCCTCGCCGCCCTCGCCGGCGCCGCCCTGGTCGCGGCCGGGTACCAGTTCGACCTGCCGACGCCCGCCACCCTCCTCGCCGGAACCGGCCTGTGCCTGTTCCTGCGCGTGATGGCGATCTACCGCGGCTGGCACCTGCCGCTGGGCCGCCCTCCCGACCAGACGCCGTCGGACTGAGGGCGGCGCGGGCCGGCCCGCCTAGCGGCGCGTCGGATCCTCCGACACCTGCACCAGCAGCTTGCCGAAGTTGCGGCCCTTCAGCAGCCCCATGAAGGCCTCGGGCGCGTTCTCGATGCCCTTCACGATGTCCTCGCGGAACTTGATCCGGCCGGCCTTCACCGCGGGCGGCACTTCCTTCCAGAAGCCTTCCATCTCGCCGAAATGGTCGGAGACGATGAAGCCGGTCACGGTGGCGCGCTTGATCAGCAGCAGGCGCCAGTCGGGCCCGGGGCTCATCTGCATTTCGTTGTACTGCGAGATCAGGCCGCAAAGCGGCACGCGGGCGAAATCGTTGAGCTGCGGGACCACCGCCGCCTGAACGGCGCCGCCGACATTCTCGAAATAGACGTCGATGCCCTTCGGAGCCGCGGTCCGGATCTCCTTGAAGAGATTGCCGCCCGCAGCCCGGTAGTCGACGCAGGCATCGAAGCCCAGCTCCTTGACCACGTAGTCGCACTTGTCCTTGCCGCCGGCGATGCCGACCGCCCGGCAGCCATGCAGCTTGGCAAGCTGGCCGACCACCGAGCCGACGGCGCCGGAAGCCGCGGAGACGACCACGGTCTCGCCGGCCTTGGGCTTGCCGATCTGCATCAGGCCCCACCATGCCGTCATCCCCGGCATGCCGAGCACGGAAAGCGCGGTCGACAGCGGAGCCGCGTTCGGATCGAGCTTCATCACTCCCGCGCCGTTGGAGACTGCGTAGCTCTGCCAGCCGGCATAGTCGGCGACGAAATCGCCCTCCTTGAAGGCGGGGTTCCGCGACTTCACGACCTGGCTGACCGTGCCGCCGACCATCGGGTCGCCGAGATTGATGTTGGCGGCGTATCCCTTCGTCTCCGCCATGCGGCCGCGCATGTAGGGATCGAGCGACAGCCAGATCGTGCGCGAGAGATACTCGCCCTCCTTCGGCTCGGGGATGGGCTGCTCCACCACATCGAAGTTGGCGTGCGTCGGTTCGCCCTGCGGTCGCGACTTCAGCAGGACACGGCGATTGGTTGCGGACATGAGCTCCTCCTGTTGGGACAGACGCTAGCACGCGCCCCATCCTGTGCTAAGACGCGGGCCCATGCGCACCTACGTCTGTCTCCCCGGCGCCTGGATGGGCGCCTGGTCCTGGCAATTCGTGCTCGAACGGCTGCGCGCCGCCGGACACGACGCCCGCGCCCTTCCCTTCCGCGGCATCGGCGAGCGCGCGTCCGAACTCTCGCCCGACCTCGACAACGACGTCTTCGTCGCCGACACGCTGGCGACGCTGGAGAAGGAAGACCTGCGCGACATCGTGCTGGTCGGCCACAGCTTCGGCAGTCTGATCGCCGGCCTCGTGACCGACCGCATGCCCGAGCGGATCGCCCATCTCGTCATTGTCGATGGCGGCATCCCGCAGGACGGGCAGTCGATCTTCGGCCGCATCCCGCCCGAGATCGTGGCCAAGCGCCGCCGGCACGTGACGACCGTCAACGGCACCGAGGTGCTGCCCTTCGCGCCGGTCACGAGCCTCATCATCGACGATCCGGAATTGGCAGCCTGGACCCATCGCCAGCTCACGCCGCATCCGCTTGCCTGCTACACCAAGCCGATCCGCCTGAACAATCCTGCCGGCAACGGCCGGCCGATGACCTATATCGCCTGCACCCAGCCGCGCTATCCCGTTTCGGCCGGAAATCACGAAAAGGCGGAAGCAATGCCCAATGTACGCTTCCGTCCCATCGAGGCGGGCCACAACTGCATCATCTCCGCGCCGGACCTCGTGGCCGAGGAGCTGCTCGCGATCCCCTGAGACATCGTCCGGCGCCCTTGGCCTAGAAAGTCTCCTTGTACGGCCGGAGATCGATCTCATGGCTCCAGGCGCTGCGATGCTGGCGGTGGAGATGCCAGTAGTTGTCGACGATGGCGTCGACGTTCAGCAGCCCGTCCGGCCCCGCCTTCTCGGCCCGGTCGGGCATTCGCGACAGCAGGCGGTCACCCTCGATCCCGCCGTCGATGATGACGTGGGCGATATGCAGGCCCTGCGGCCCGAACTCGCGCGCCAGCGACTGAACGAAGAGGCGCAGCCCGCCCTTGGTGGCATTGAAGGCGGCGAAGCGCGGCCGGCCGCGCAGGGAGCCCGAAGCACCGGTGAAGATCACCGTCCCGCGACCCAGCGGCGCCAGCCGCCGCACCGCCTCGCGCCCGAACAGGAAGCCGGCGAAGCAGCCGACGCGCCAGGACTCCTCGAAGTGCTGGGCCGTCATCTCCCTCACGTCGACGGCGGCGTTGTTGCCCATGTTGAAGACGAACAGGTCGGCGGGAGACCCGTCGGCATCGTCGGCCATGGCGCGGTCGAACAGCCTGATGACTTCCTCCTCCCGGGTCCCGTCCATGACGACGGCGGTCGACGAACCGCCTTCCTTGCGGATAGCCTCGACGACCTTGTCGATCTTCGCCGCCGTGCGCCCCGCCACCAGAACATGATGGCCCTCGCGCGCGAAGCGCTTGCTGGCGCCGCCGCCGATGCCCCGCTCGGCGCCAACCCCCAGGATCACTGCTTTCGGTTTCTTCGCCATGTCCGTTCCTCGAGAGAAGCTGCTTCTCGGAGCTTGCGGCGGACCGGCCCGCTTCGCTACGGTCCGGCCGCATGAAATTACCTCCCTACCCCATGATCGAACCCGACCTCGGGGCGCCGCTCGACATCCACCGCGCGACGGTGCTGCCGGAGTGGATCGACTGGAACGGCCACATGAACGTGGGCTTCTATGTCGTGGCCTTCGACAAGGCGACCGACACGCTCTGCAACCAGTTCGGCGTCGGCTGGGAATACACCCGCGACAAGATCGGCATGACCTTCGTGCTGGAGGCCCATGTCACCTACGACCGCGAAGTGAAGGAAGGCGATCCGCTGCGCATCACGACGCAGCTCCTCGACCACGACGCCAAGCGGATCCACTACATCCACGCGATGTACCATGCGGTCGAGGGCTATCTGGCCGCGACCAACGAGCTGATGCTCATGAACATCGACTATGAAAGCCGGCGATCGGCCCCCTGGCCTGCCTGGGCGGCGGAGCGTATCGAGAAGATGGCGGCGTCACACGCGTCGCTGCCGCGGCCCGCGCAAGCCGGCCGCATCATCGGCATCAAGAGGAAATCGTAGAGTCCATGCTTGTTACCCTGCCGTACGAGATGCCGGAGCTCGTCACCCGCGCGCCGTTCGACCTGCACCGCTCGACCGTGCTGCCCGACTGGGTCGACTGGAACGGCCACATGAACGTCGCCTTCTATGTGAGGGCGTTCGACCAGGCCTCCGGCGCCTTCATGCGCAACATGGGGCTGGGCCGGAACTACGTCGACAACAAGCTCGGCATGACCTTCGTGCTCGAAACGCACGTCACCTACGATCGCGAGATGAAGGGCGGCGCGCCCATGCGCTTCACGACCCAGCTCCTCGACCGCGATGCCAAGAGGGTCCATCTCTTCCACGAGATGCACCATGCCGAACAGGACTACCTCGCCGCGACCAACGAGGTGATCGTCATGAACATCGACTATGCCACGCGCCGCTCGGCGCCCTGGCCGATGCAGGCGGCGGAACGCCTCGAGGCGATCTGGACCGAGCACAGGATGCTGCCGCCGCCCGCCAAGGCGGGGCGGGTCATGGGGCTCGGGAAGAAGAAGTCGCAGTAGTCGGGCCGGGAAAAGGCCGCCGGAACGGCGTGTTCCCGGCTACGATCCCGCCGCCAGCTTCCGAAGCGCCTCGCCGGCCAGGCGGTAGGGCAGCCACGTCTTGATCCACTTGAAGCCCACCTTCTCGTAGAAGCCGCGGGCCGGATTCCAGTCGAGCACGTTGAGGTCGATACGGCGGTAGCCCTTGGCGACGCACTCCCTGGCCAGCCCCACCATGAGCGCACGGGCGACCCCGCCGCGGCGCTCCTCGGGGACGACCCAGATATCCTCGATGAAGATGCCGCGCGCAGCGGTCCAGACCGAATAGTTGAAGGTATAGAGCGCGAATCCGACCGGCCTGCCGTCGCGTTCGGCGATCAGGGCCGCAAACTGCGGGTCCTCGCCGAAGCCGTCGCGCGCCAGCGTCTGCGGCGTCGAGGTGACGGCATCGGGTTCGTCCTCGTAGGTCGCGAGATCGACCGAGAAGCGGTGCAGCAGCTCGACATCGTCCACCGTGGCCGCCCGCACCACGATGTCAGACGCCAAGATAGCCCCCGTCGACCGGCAGGACGGCGCCCGTGATGTAGCTCGCGGCATCCGAGCACAGGAACACGACCGGACCCACCAGCTCCTCGGGTTCGCCGACGCGCTTCATCGGCACATGGGCGAGGAAGGCCTCCAGTTTCTTCGGATCGGTGCGCGTGGCTTCGGTCATCGCGGTGGCGATGATGCCCGGGGCCAGGGCGTTCACACGCACGCCGTCGGGAGCCAGCTCGGACGCCAGCGCCCGGGTGAACTGGGCGACGGCGCCCTTCGACACCGGATAGGCGCCGCTGCCGGCCGGCGCGATGAAGGAGTTGATCGAGGCGATGTTCACGATCGCGCCGCGCGTGTGCTTGAGCTGGTCGACGAAGGCCATGGTGACGTTGAAGGGCCCCTGCACGTTCACCGCCATGGTCTTGTCCCAGCGTTCGCGCCCGTCCGGCGCCACGAGGTTGCCGCGCAGGAAGACGCCGGCATTGTTGACCAGGATCCGGATCGGACCGACCAGCAGCGAGACGTCCTGGGCGAGCTTGCGGCAGCCCTCCTCGTCGGTCACGTCGAGCGCGAAGCCGCGCGCCTTGCCGCCCTCGCCCACGATCGAGTCGGCGATGGCGCGGGCAGCATCGCGGTCAACATCCGTGACGATGACCTCGGCGCCTGCCGCTGCCAGGCCGCGTGCGATCGCAGCACCATTGCCACGGCCCGCGCCCGTCACCAGCGCCAGGCGGCCCGCCAGGATGTCCTTTCCACCAGTCATGTCTGCGGCTCCAGCATGGACCATATCTCAAGATCGCGCTCGACCGTCCAGATACGCGGATGATCCAGCCCCTTGGCCTCATCGTAGGCCCGCGCGACGTTGAAAGGGAGGCAGTGGTCGAAGAGCACCCATTTGCCGTAGCGCGGCTGCAGCGCGGCAATGGCCTTGTCGTAGGCTTGCTTCAGGGGCTCGCCGGCGACTGCCGCTTCCGACACGATGCGATAGAGATCCTCGACGAAGGCGCGCGTCGTGGAGATCGCCTCGCCGACCGCGTCGGAACCGACCAGCGCGTCGCCGCGCCCCGGCAGCAGCGTCTCGGCATGGAACGCCTGCAGCTTCTCCAGCGTCGCGGGCCAGTCCTTGAAATGCGCGTCGCTGCCGTCGGGCGTCGCGCCTGCCTCGACCAGGTCGCCGCCGAACAGCGTGCGCTCCTCGGGCAGCCATACGACCGTGTCGCCTTTGGTCTGTCCGCGGCCCGGATGGACGATCTCGACCTGGAGACCACCCAGCCAGACCGTCATGCGCCCGCCGAACGTGATCGTGGGCGACGTCAGGCCCGGGATCATGTCGGCGGCGCGGAAAAGACGCGGAAAGCGCTGCAGTTCCGATTTGTAGTCCTGTGCGCCGCGCTCGACGATCATCTCGCGGGTGGCTTCACTGCAGACGACGTGTTCGGCCTCGTAGGCCGAGGCGCCGAGCGTGCGGATCGCGTGGTAGCTGGAGAGCACCACGTATCTGATCGGCTTGTCCGTGACGCTGCGAACCTTCTCGATCACCGCCTGCGCGGCCTTGGGCGTCGCCTGGGCGTCGATCACCATCACCGCATTGTCACCGACCACGATGCCGGTGTTGGGATCCCCGTCCGCCGTGAAGGCGTAGGCATGCTCCGACAGCCGGCTGAAGGTGATGCGCTTTTCCGCCAGATCCGCCTGCGAGGCGAAGGCTTTGGCCATCGACTTCTCTCTCCCTGCGCTCGTGCGCCGCCCGCGGAAACTAGGCGGCCCGCAGGCGCGAAGTCAAAGCGTCGTCGCGCATTCATTCACAGGCAGGCGCAGCCTGAGCGAAGGTCAGTTGTCGCCGTACTTGTGATAGCTCGCGCGATCGCCGGTTCGCACCGTCACTTCGAACGCATCGTTGTCGCGTTCCATGCGTAGCGTCACCGAGGTGCCCGCCGGCCCGATGGACCAGAGCTTGCGGTAGAAGTCGGCGACGTCGTCCAGCGGCTCACCGTCCAGCGCCTGCAGGATGTCGCCGCGCTTGAGGCCGGCCCGGTCTGCCGGGCCGCCATCGGAGATGCCGCCGATGACAAGCTGCCCCATATGCTCGACCGTATAGACGCCCAGCCACGGACGCGGCGTCGATGAGATGGTGCCCTTGGCAACCAGTTCGTCGAAGATCGGCTTGAGCCGGTTGATCGGCACGTACATGTTGCCGGGAAAGGCCGGTGCGCCCGGCCCCAGCGCTTCCTGCACCAGCAGCGAACCGATGCCGAGCAGCGTGCCGTCGAGGCCGATCAGCGCCGAGCCGCCCCAGAGCGGGTAGGCCGGCACGGTGAAGATCGCGTTATCGAGCAGATACTCCCAGTAACCCGCGAACTCGCGCCTGCCCGCGACCTTGACCCTCAGCGCCGCCTTTTCTCCGCCGACACCGACGACATAGGCTTCGCTGCGCAGCAGCAGGTTGTCGGAATCGCCAAAGGACAGCGGCCTTACCGGCAGCGGAATGACCGTACGCACCAGGCCGAAGCCGCTCTCGTAGTCGTAGCCCACGACGCGGGCTGGCGTTTCACGCCCGTCGTTGTCCTTTATGGTGACCGTGTCGGCTTCCATGATCAGGTAGCCGATCGTCAGCACCAGGCCGTCCCGGTCGATGACGACCCCATGCCCTTCCCGCTCCGCGCCCAGGGTCTGAGCGGATCGGCGGTCCTCGGGAATGGTCGAATGCAGGCCGACCACGGCCGGCAACGCGTCAAGCACCTCGTCCGGGAGGTTGCTGTCGCCCCCCGGCCGCCGTGCCTCGACGCCTTCCTGATCGCCAAACCAGTGGCTCGAGCCATTCGCGGATCCGTTCAACCCTCGGGCCATTTCCACCTCCGCGTCTGTTGGAAGGATAGGCGCCTGCGCCCGCGATTGCTATATGACGCTGATGGCGCCCCCCGCCGATCCGTTCGAAATCACCGATGACCCCGTTCCGGCCCCCGAAGCGCCGGCGCGGCGCGTCGTCGCGTCGATGACGCATCTGGAGGGGTTGAACGAGGAGCAGCGCAAGGCAGTCACGCACGACGATGGCCCGTTGCTGGTGCTGGCGGGGGCCGGAACCGGCAAGACCCGCGTCCTCACCACCCGCATCGCCCACCTTTTGATCACCGGCCGAGCCCGGCCGAGCCAGGTGCTGGCCGTCACCTTCACCAACAAGGCGGCGCGCGAGATGCTCGACCGCGTCGCCCAGCTGATCGGCGGGGCCGCCGACGGCATGTGGCTGGGCACCTTCCATTCGGTCGGCGTGCGCATCCTGCGCCGTCATGCCGAGCTGGTGGGCCTCAAGAGCAACTTCACCATCCTCGACACCGACGACCAGACACGGCTGATCAAGCAGCTCCTGCAGGCCGAGGGCATCGACGACAAGAAATGGCCGGCCCGCGTGCTGAGCGGCATCATCCAGCGCTGGAAGGACCGGGCGCTGACGCCGGACAAGGTCGGCGGCGAGGATGCCGGCGAGTTCGCCAATGGCAAGGCGGCGGAGATCTACCGGCAGTATCAGGCCCGGCTGGCTGAGGTGAACGCCGTCGATTTCGGTGATCTGGTCATGCTTTGCGTCACCTTGTGGCAGCAGCATCCCGACGTGCTGGAGCAATATCACCGCCGCTTCCGCCATATCCTGGTCGACGAGTATCAGGACACCAACGTCGCCCAGTACCTGTGGCTGCGCCTGCTGGCGCAGGGAACGCGCGACGTCTGCTGCGTCGGCGACGACGACCAGTCGATCTACGGCTGGCGCGGCGCCGAGGTCGGCAACATCCTGCGCTTCGAGAAGGATTTCCCCGGCGCCGAGATCGTGCGGCTGGAACGGAACTACCGCTCGACGCCGCATATCCTGGCTGCCGCCTCGCACCTGATCGCCCACAACGAGGGCCGCCTCGGCAAGACGCTGTGGACGGACATCAAGGAAGGCGAGCGCATCTCCGTGCGCGGCGTCTGGGACGGCGACGAGGAGGCCCGCTCCATCGGCGAGGAGATCGAGGCGCTGCAGCGCGACAAGCACCCGCTCAACCAGATCGCCATCCTGGTGCGGGCCGGCTTCCAGACCCGCGAGTTCGAGGAACGCTTCATCACCATGGGCCTGCCCTACCGGGTCATCGGTGGTCCGCGTTTCTACGAGCGGCAGGAGATCCGCGACGCACTGGCCTACTGCCGCGTCACCGTGCAGCACGACGACGACCTCGCCTTCGAGCGCATCTACAACACGCCCCGGCGCGGGCTAGGCGAATCGGCGTTGCGGACCCTGCGCCTGATCCAGCGGGCGCAGAAGGTCTCCCTGTTCGAGGCGACCCGGCGGGCGCTCGAGACCGACGAGCTGAAGGCCCGGCCGCGCAAGGCGCTGGGCGACCTGATCAGGAGCTTCGAGCGCTGGCGCGACATGCTGGACGGCATGAACCATGTCGAGGTGGTCGAGACCATGCTCGACGAGTCCGGCTACACCGACATGCTGCGCGCCGACCGCTCGCCCGAGGCCGAGGGGCGGCTGGAGAACCTGAAGGAGCTCACCAACGCGCTGCAGGAGTTCGACAGCCTGCCGGCGTTCCTGGAGCATGTGGCGCTGCTCACCGACAATGCCGAGAAAGCCGGCGGCGACATGGTGAGCGTCATGACGCTGCACGCGGCCAAGGGCCTGGAGTTCGACACCGTGTTCCTGCCCGGCTGGGAGGAAGGGCTGTTCCCCAACCAGCGGGCGCTCGACGACAAGGGGCTGGCCGGCCTCGAGGAGGAGCGACGGCTGGCCTATGTCGGGCTCACGCGCGCGCGCAAGCGGGCCTATGTCTCCTTCGCTGCCAATCGCCGCGTCTTCAACCAGTGGCAGGCCGCCATCCCGTCCCGCTTCCTGCGCGAGCTGCCGGGCGGCCACCTCGCCGAGAGCAGCGACGCCGGTCTCTACGCCACTTACTCAGCCGGCCACCATGGCGGCCTGCGCGACCAGGCGAGCGGCTTCGACTACGAATCGCTTGGCGTGACGGGCATGCGGCGAAGCCGCACGCGCTGGCGCGACGAGACCTTCGACGACCGCCGGGCCGTGGAGGGCGACAAGCCCGATCTCAGCGTCGGCCAGCGCGTCTTCCACCAGAAGTTCGGCTACGGGCGCATCATCGCCGTCGACGGCAACAAGCTCGACATCGACTTCGAGAAGGCCGGCCCCAAGAAGGTGCTCGACAGCTTCATCGAGGCGGCATGACGGTCTGCAAGGCATCCTTCGTCGTGCCGGCGGCGGCGCGACCTGCATGGGAGAACGCGCTCGAGGAGCGGCTGACCGAGGCCGGCTTCGTCGTGACCAGCGCCGAGATTTCCCGCGACGGTCCCTGGCGGATCGAGATCTTCGGCGAGACGCAGGACCCCGCCGTGGCCGAGGCCATCGCGGGCGGCGCCTCGGCGCTTTCCGTCGAGGTGCCCTCCTGGGCCTGGGAAGCCCTGCCCGAAAGGGACTGGGTGGCGGAGAACCAGCGCTCCTTCCGGCCCTTCGCGGTCGGACCATTCTGGGTGCATCCCTCGCACGCCAGCGACGGCATGCCCGCCGGCCTGCTGCCGCTGCGCATCGACGCCGGCCTCGCTTTCGGCACCGGAACCCATGCCACGACCCGCGGCTGCCTGGAGATGCTGGCAACCCTTGATCCGGCCGAGACCGCAAGGGCGGTCGATGTCGGCTGCGGTAGCGGCATCCTCGCCATCGCCATGGCTAAGCTCTGGCGGCGGCCCGTTCTCGGCGGCGACAACGACGCGGAGGCGGTCGAGGTGGCGCGCGAGAACGCCGAACTCAACGGCGTCGCACCGCTCTGCCGCTTCTACACCTCGGCCGGCCTGAGCGCGCCGGAACTGGCGTCGGCTCGGCCTTACGATCTCGTCGTCGCCAACATCCTGGCCGGTCCGCTGGTCGAACTGTCGGAGTCCTTCGCCGCTGCCGTCCGATCCGGCGGGCGGGTCCTGCTGAGCGGCCTCCTGGTCGAGCAGGCGGCGCATATCCTTGACGCCTATCAGCGGCGGGACTTCGCCTTCGAGCGCCGGATCGATCTCGAGACGGGCGGCGCCTGGTGGCGAACGCTGGTGCTGCGAAAGGCGTAGGCGGCCCCTCTCCCGAGGCAAAGAAAAAGGGCCGGCAAACGCACGCTTGCCGGCCCTTTCCACTCTACGCTTACGCTACGCTACTACCGTTTACGCCGCGACGTGGCGCAAATTCTGGTTTGCCGCCGGGACCGGGGTGCCGAGGCCCGCAATCAGCGGGGTCTCGCCAGCAGCAGCCTCCTGGGCCGCCGCCTCGCGGACGGCGAACGGGATGTCGGCGCGGCACAGGCCGAGATCGGCCAGGTCGCGGTCGCTCATCCGGAACAGCTGGGCTTCCGCCGCCCGCAGGCGGACATCCGCCTTCACGGCGGCGACGAGCCGCTTGTACTGGGCACTCAGCCACAGGATGCCGTTGCTCACGGCGTCTGCGACGGCCGCCGCGCGGGCGTAGCGTGCATCCGACTCGATGAGGCGACGGTCATGGGCCGAAAAACCGATCTTGGCGAGCGCGTTTCCCCCGGCCGGCGTAGTTTCGCTGCGCAGATTCTCGAACATCTGAAGCGGCTGGGTCATGTGGAACACTCCTTGGATTGTGCGATGCGGCGAGGGATGCTGCACCTGCACAGTCGCAATATAGGTGCTTGAGTTTCCGAGATAAATCGAAGGGAGTGCCTTGCTGCTATGCAGAGTCCGCATGTGGCGAATAATTCGGCATTTCGCAGGCGCAAAAGAATAACATTCGCTCAAATTGCGCTGGTTTTCGGTCACGCGTAGGGTCTCCTCAATCATGACCTCAGCCCCCGATGACGTTCTCCATCTCCTGCGCGAACGCGGCCGACCGGCCGACCCCGGCGCCCTCGAAGCCCTCATGCGGGGCGTGGCGGCAGCCCCCGAAGGCCTGGCCGGCCCGGAATGGGTCGAGCTGATCGCCCCCGGTGCGGACGCCGATCTGGTCCGCGCCCTGACGGCGTGGCGGGCCGAGCTGGCGCGGGCCGATGACGGGTTGGAAGCCATCCCTGCCCCGCCCGAACGGCTGGCGGCACTGCGCGCCGAGCTGAAGCGCCGCGGACTGGACGGTTTCGTCGTCCCACGCGCGGACGAACACCAGGGCGAATACGTTCCCCGGCGGTCGCAGCGGCTCGCCTGGCTCACCGGCTTCGCCGGATCGGCTGGCCTTGCCATCGTGCTGGCCGACCGCGCCGCGATCTTCGTCGACGGCCGCTACACGCTCGCCATCCGCACGCAGGTCGACCTCAAGGCCTTCACGCCCCACCAGGTTCCGGAGCAGTCGCCGGAAACCTGGATCGCCACGAACCTGCCCAAGGGAGCCAAGCTCGGCTTCGATCCCTGGCTGCAGACCGTCGACGGCTACGAGCGCTTTGCCCGCGCGGCGCAACGCGCCGGCGGCGAGTTCGTGCCGGTCGAACACAATCCCATCGACGCGGTCTGGCGCGACCGTCCGGCCGCGCCGCTCGCCCCCGTCCTGCCGCATCCCGAGGAATTCGCGGGCGAGAGCAGCGCCTCCCGCCGCAAGCGCATCGCCGAGATCGTCGAAGCGCGCGGTGCGGAGGTGGCGCTGCTCACGGCACCGGATTCGATCGCCTGGCTGTTGAACGTGCGCGGCGGCGACGTTCCCCGGACACCTTTTGCTCTCGGCTTCGCGCTGCTGCACGCCGACGGCCATGTCGACCTCTTCATGGATCCACGCAAGATCCCGGCGCGGACGACGGCATGGCTGGGCAATGCCGTGACCCAGGCGCCCCCCGAGGAACTCGGGCCGGCGCTCGACATGCTGGGCAAGCTGTCGAAGCGTGTGCTGGTCGAGACATCGACCGTGCCCTACTGGGCGGCCACGCGGCTGCAGGCTGCCGGCGCCACGCTCGTGCGCGATGTCGATCCGGTGGCGCTGCCCAAGGCGTGCAAGAACGCAGTCGAACTGGAGGGCATCCGGGCTGCGCATCGCCGTGACGGCGCGGCGATGACCCGTTTTCTGGCCTGGCTCGCCCGTGAATCGAAGGGCGGCCGTCTGCGCGAGATCGAGGTCTCCGACCGCCTGCAGGCCCTGCGGCAGGAGACCGGGAAGCTGCGCGATCTCTCCTTCGATACGATCTCCGGGGCGGGCCCGAACGGCGCTATCGTCCATTATCACGCCTCCAAGGCCACCGAGCGAACGCTCGAGCAGGGGTCGCTCTACCTGGTCGATTCCGGCGGCCAGTATCGCGACGGCACGACCGACATCACGCGGACCGTCGCCATCGGCACGCCATCGCCGGAGATGCGGGACCGCTTCACGCGGGTGTTGAAGGGACACATCGCACTGGCGATGGCACGCTTCCCGGCCGGCACGACGGGCTCGCAGCTCGACGCGCTGGCGCGCTATTCGCTCTGGCAGGCCGGCCTGGACTACGATCACGGCACCGGCCACGGCGTCGGCGCCTACCTTTCGGTCCATGAAGGCCCGCAGCGCATCTCCAAGGTCGCCAACAGCATCGCCCTGCAGCCGGGCATGATCGTCAGCAACGAGCCCGGCTACTACAGGACCGGCGCCTACGGCATCCGCATCGAGAACCTGGTGGCGGTGAAGGAGGCGGCGATCGAGGGTGCCGACCGGCGCTACCTCGAGTTCGAGACGCTCACCCTCGCGCCGATCGACATCGACTGCATCGACGTCACGCTGCTGACCGAGGTCGAGAGAGCCTGGCTCAACGCCTACCACGCGCGGGTGCGCGAGGTCGTGGCGCCTCAGGTCGACGACGCAACCCGCGTCTGGCTCGATACCGCGACGCACCCGATCTGAGCCGAGCCGAGGCGGAAAGGCAGAGCGGGCCGATGCCGGCCCTGCGTTCCCTCGCCTGAGTCAGTCCTTCAGCTCCACACGCCCCAGCACGACGTCCTCGTAGACGTGCAGCGACGGCAGCCCGCCCGTGTGCATGAAGAGCACCTTGGCGTTGGGCTTGAAGTAGCCCTGGCGCGCAAGGCCGATGAGGCCTGCCATGATCTTTCCAGTATAGACCGGGTCCAGCAGGACGCCCTCGGTCCGCGCCAGCATCTGCACGGCTTCGACCATCTTCGCGTTGGGCACCGAATATTTCGGCTGCCAGTAGCCGCCGATGCTCTTCACCGCCTCGCGCGGCACCTTGCCGATCCCGAGCAGGTCGGCGACGGCCTGCGCCTCCCTGTGGACCAGCGGCTCCTGGTCGGCGGGATCGCGGCTGACGCCGATCCCGATCAGCGGGATCCTGATGTTGTTGCCGAAGAATCCGGCCACCATGCCGCCATGGGTCCCCGAACTGCCCGAGCCGACCACGACGGCATCGAGCGCCAGCCCCATATCGAGCCACTGCTGCTGCATCTCCTGGACGCAGGCGACATAGCCCAATCCGCCGATGGCGTTCGACCCGCCGCCGGGAATGATGTAGCCCTTGCGGCCGAGCGAAGCGACTTCCTGCGCGACCTTCGACATGGCCGCGCCCATGTCCGAGCCGCCGGGCACCACCGTGATGGCCTCGACACCCATCAACTCGAACATGAAGTTGTTGCCGCCGGCTTCCTTCCTGTAGCTGCCGGGCACGCGCTCCTCGATCACGAAGCGGCACTTCAGCCCCTCCTTGACGGCGGCAGCAAGGGTGATGCGGCAATGATTGGACTGCGGCGCGCCGCAGGTGATCAGCGTGTCGGCCCCCTGCGCCAGCGCATCGGCGGCGAGGAACTCGAGCTTGCGGGTCTTGTTGCCGCCGGGAAAGAGACCCAGCATGTCGTCGCGCTTGATCCAGATTTCCGGGCCGACGCCGCCCGGGCAGGTCGCCGCCAGCGCCCTGGTGAAGTGCGGCAGCAGTTCGATGGGCGTGGGGGCATGGGTGTAGCGACGACGCGGGAAACGGGCCAGGTCCATTCGATCAACTCCAGCAAGAGAATTTCAGTTGAATGCCGTCACAGGCGGCGTGGTGGAGATGCAGATCATGACGAGAGCTTCACCCACTCGTCCTCCGTCATCGTCTGGATACCGAGCTCGGTCGCCTTGCGGGCCTTGGAGCCGGCATTCTCTCCCACGACCACGAGGCTGGTCTTCTTCGATACCGAGTCGGTGACCTTGGCGCCGAGTTCCTCTGCGCGCGCCTTCGCCTCGTCGCGTGTCATGGTGGAGAGCTCGCCCGTGAACACGACGGTCTTGTCTCTGAGCGGCGCATCGGCGGCGATCGCACGGCGCGCGACGCCCTCCACGGTGAGCTGCCGGCGCAGGTCGCGGATGATCTCGACATTGTGGCCCTCGTTGAAGAAGGCGCACATCGCATCGGCGGTCGTGACGCCGATCTGCTCGACGTTGCACAGCCGCCCGTAGCTCGGGCCCACTTCGACGGCGGCCTTCTCCTTCTTGACCGCGTCGGGCGCCTTCTTGCGCTCCCTGGCCGCCGCCAGCATCTCGTCCAGCCACGCGTCCCCGTCGCCATATTCCTGCGCCAGGATCTTGGCCGTCGCCTCGCCGATCAGCGGGATGCCGATGGCGTTGATGAAGCGGTCGAGCGAGATGGTGCGGCGGGCTTCGATCGCCGCCAGCAGGTTGCGTACCGAGATCTCGCCCCAGCCCTCGCGCTTCTTGATCTCGCGCTCCTTCTCGTGCAGCCGGAAGATGTCGCCCGGGACCTTGAGCAGCCCATCGTTGAAGAAGTTCTCGATGTGGGTGCCGCCCAGCCCGTCGATGTCGAAGCAGTTGCGCGACACGAAGTGACGCAGCCGCTCGACCTGCTGGAATGGACATTCGAGCCCGCCGCTGCAGCGGCGCACCACGCCGCCCTCCTCGCTCTGCACCCTGGTCTTGAGCGGACAGGGGCAATGGGTCGGGAAGTGGTATTTGTGCGCGCCCTTGGGACGCTGCTCCGGCACGTACCCCAGGACTTGCGGGATCACGTCGCCAGCGCGCTGGACGATCACCATGTCGCCCGCCCGCACGTCCAGCCGTTCGATTTCGTCGGCATTGTGCAAGGTGGCGCGCGCGACCATGACGCCGCCCACGTTGACCGGTTCGAGATCGGCCACGGGCGTCAATGCCCCGGTACGGCCGACCTGGATCAGGATGCCATTCAGGCGCGTGCGCGCCTGCTCGGCCGGGAACTTGTGCGCGATCGCCCAGCGCGGCGCACGGCTGACGAAACCCAGTTGGTCCTGCCAGTCGATGCGATCCACCTTGTAGACGACGCCATCGATGTCGTAGGGCAGCGACGGCCGTTCTGCGCTCATCTTGCGATAGAACGCCCGCACTTCCTCCGGCGTGCGACAGAGGTGGGACAGCGGATTGACCCGGAACCCCCAGCTCCTCAGCACCTTCAGGTATTCGCTGTGAGTCTTCCAGGAGCGCGGCTCCGCCTCGCCCCAGGCATAGGCGAAGAAGCGCAGCGGGCGCGTCGCCGTGATCGATGCGTCGAGCTGGCGCAGCGAGCCGGCCGCCGCGTTGCGGGGATTGGCGAACGTCTTCTCTCCGGCGGCCTCCTGCCGCCTGTTCATCTCCTCGAAGGCCTGCCGCTCCATGTAGACTTCGCCACGCACGTCCACGACGCGGGGCGCCTTGCCCTTGAGCCGGTGCGGGATGTCCTCCACCGTGCGCAGGTTCGCGGTCACGTCCTCGCCGGTCGTTCCGTCGCCACGGGTGGCACCGACGATGAACTCGCCGTCCTCGTAGCGCAGGCTGATCGAAAGCCCGTCGATCTTCGGCTCGCAGTTGAAGGCGATCTCCTCGTCCGGCTTGAGATCGGTCTCGCGCTCCAGGCCACGGCGCACCCGATCGAAGAAGCCCTGCAACTCCTCGTCGGTGAAGGCGTTGTCCAGCGACAGCATCGGCCGCGCATGCCTGACCTTGGCGAAGGCGGTCGTCGGGGTCGTCCCCACGCGCTGCGTGGGACTGAACATGTCGACGAACTGGGGAAAGCGATCCTCGATCGCTTTCAGGCGCTGGCGCAGCCTGTCGTAGTCCGCGTCGGAAATCTCCGGCGCGTCCTTCTCGTAGTAGAGCTTGTCGTGGAGCGCGATCTCGTCGGACAGGCGCTTGTGCTCGGCACGGGCCTGGCGCTCGGTCAGCTCGTCGACCGCCAGCGCGGCCTTGAACTTGGCGGCACGCGACATCCTAGCCCGCCGCGGCCAGAAGCCGGTCCGCCGCCGCCCGCGCCTCGGCCGTCACCTCGGCCCCGGAGAGCATGCGGGCGATCTCCTCGCGGCGCCCCCCGGCATCAAGGGCGAGCACGTCCGTGCTGGCGGCGTTCCTGGTCGTCGTCTTGCGGATCAGCCAATGTCGATCGGCGACCGCGGCAACCTGCGGCGAATGGGTCACGACCAGCACCTGCACCTCCCTGGCGAGCCGCTTCAGTCTCTCGCCCACGGCCGCCGCCGTCGCACCGCCGATGCCCGAATCAACCTCGTCGAAAACGATGGTCGGAGCGTCGCCGACCTTCGCGAGGCAGACCTTGAGGGCCAGCAGGAAACGCGACAGCTCGCCGCCCGAGGCGATCTTGCCGATCGGAGCCGGAAGCGCGCCGGGATTGGTCGACACCAGGAACTGCACGCGGTCGGTGCCGGCCTCGGACCATTCCTTCTCGGGCAGGGCCGCGATCTCGGTCACGAACTTCGCCTTCTCGAGCTTGAGCGGCCCGAGTTCCGCCGCGACCGCCTTGTCGAGCCTCGCGGCGCCCTTGCGGCGCGCGGCCGCCTGCGCCTCGGCGGCGGACACATAGCGGGCGCGCGCCGCCTTCGCGGCGGCCGCCAGCTTCGCCAAGCCCGCCTCGCCTTCGTCGACCGCGGCAAGCTGGGCCTTCATCTTCTCCGCAAGAAGGGCGAGCTCCGCGACCGGAACGTTGTGCTTGCGCGCCGCCGCACGCAGGGCGAACAGGCGCTCCTCGATCTTCTCGAGCCGACCCGGATCGAATTCCAGCGAATCGCGCGCCGCCTCGAGCTGGGCCTGCGCCTCGGTCGCCTCGCTCAGGGCGCGATCGAGGGCCGCCAGCGGCGTGTCGAGCCGGCCTGCTGCCTTCTCGACATTGCGTTCGAGCAGCCGATGCGCCGTGCGCAGCGCGGCCAGGACGCCGCGCCCCTGCTCCAGCTCGCCCAGCGCCTGCGTCACCGCCTCGCCCAGCGCACTGCCGGCACGCAGCATCTGCCGTTCGGCCGCCAGCGTCTCCTCGTCGTCGGCCTTGGGCGCCAGGGTCTCGAGCTCCTTCACCGCATGGCGCAGGAAGTCTTCGTCTCGACGGGCGGCGGCGGCGGCGGCCTCCGCGTCGGCGAGCGCCTGCTCGGCGGCACGCCAGTCCCGCCACGCCACCCGGACCGCCTCGGCCTGCTTCTCGAGGCCGGCGAAGGCGTCGAGGGAGCCGCGATGCGTCGCCATGTCGAGGAGACCGTGCTGCTCCATCTGGCCCTGGATCTCGACGAGCGTCTCGCCGAGGCGGCGCAGCAGCGCCACCGACGCCGGCTGATCGTTGATGAAGGCGCGCCCACGGCCGTCGGCGCCGATCGTCCGGCGCACCGTCAGCACCTCCTCGTCATCGATGCCCTGCTCCGCAAGCACCGCATGTGCCGCGTGTTCCCCCGGCAATTCGAAGGCCGCCGTGATGGTGGCCTGCGACGCCCCTCGGCGCACCGTGCTCGATTCCGCGCGTGCGCCGAGCGCAAGGCCGAGAGCGTCGATCAGGATGGACTTGCCGGCGCCCGTTTCGCCGGTCAGGGCGCCCAACCCCGCGCCGGCGGCCGCGCCGGAGCGTGCGAACAGCAGGTCGAGCTTTTCGATCAGGACGAAGTCACGGATCGAAAGCGATGCCAGCATGGAGCCTCGATCTAGAACAAGCCGAGGAACTTGCCCGAAGACTCGCCGGGAGCCGGTGAGCCTTCGCCCGTTACGAGGTAGTAGGAATCCTGATACCAGGTGCTGCCAGGGAAATTGTAGCCCAGCACCGCGGCCGTCTGCTTCGCTTCGTCCTTCACGCCCAGCGCCAGATAGCATTCGACGAGGCGGTGAAGCGCCTCGGGCACCTGCGACGTCGTCTGATAGCGCTCGATCACGGTGCGGTAGCGGTTGATCGCGCCGACATACTGCTGGGCCTTCTGATAGAAGCGGCCGACATACATCTCCTGGCCGGCGAGCTGGTCGATCGCCAGATCGATCTTGAGACGCGCGTCGCGGGCGTAGGGCGTATCGGGGAAGCGCTTGGCGACCTCCGACAGCGCATCCAGTGCCTGCTGAGTGGCACGCTGGTCGCGGCCGACGTCGGAGATCTGCTCGTAGTAGCACAACGCCTTCAGATAGTAGGCGTAGGGGATGTCCTTGTGGCCGGGATGGAGCTGGATGAACCGGTCCAGCGCAATGATCGCGTCGTCGTACTTGTTGGATTCGTAGTACGTGAAGGCGGCCATGATCTCCGCCTTGGTCGCCCATACCGAATAGGGATGCTGGCGATCGACTTCCTCGAACTCCTTGGCCGCGTGCTTGTAGTCCTGCGCGGCAAGATCATCGAGGGCGCGGTTGTAGAGGACCTCGACCGGCTGCTCGCTGTAGTTCGTATCGTCTGAGGAGGAGGAGCCGCAGGCCGCCAGCGTCGCCAGCGCGAACATCGCTCCACCGATTGCCGTCACCGTCCTGATCTTCACCACAAGCGCCATGTCCCATCCCAATCGTGCCGCCGGTTTATATCACGCTCTTGCCAAAAAAAGAGGGGCCATAGGCCCCTCGAGAAATGCGTGGAAAACTTGCGCGATACGCGCCAGTTGCCCCGCTCAGTTGGCCTGACGGCGCAAGAAAGCGGGGATTTGCAGATCGTCGTCCTCCCGCGCGGGCTTGGCGCGCTCGGTGACGTCGATCGAGGTCTGTACCGGCGTCGGCCGCACGACAGGCTTGGGTGCGGCAACGACGTTCTCTGGAGCCGTCCGCGGCACCGGCGCCTCGGCGACAGCGGCGGCGGCGCTCGCCCCCTTCGTCGAGGCAAAGGCGCCGGTAATGCGCTGGAACAGGTTCGGCGTGCGGCTCTCCGAGGCCGCCGGGCGGGCCACGGCAGGCCGCGAGACCGGTTCGGTCGCGCGCACGGCCGGCCGCATCGGCGGCCGGCTCACCCGCCAGTCGGTCTCGTCGACCATCGGCTTGGGCGCCGCGGGTGCAGCAGCCACAGGCGCCGGCGCAGCAGCTGGCGCCGGCGGCGCGACCGGAGCGGGAGCCGGAGCCGCCATCTGAGGCGGAGCAGCGACAGGCGCGGGGGCCGGAGCCGGCGCCAGAACCGGCGGAAGCTCGGCTGCCGCCGCAGTCACCTGGACCGGAGCCTCGACGATGGGGGCAACCGGAGCCTGCATGACGGCAGGCGCCGGGGCAGCCGCAGCGATCGGCGCCGGAGCGGCAACCGGAGGTGCGACCGGCGGCGGCGCCACGACCGGTGCCGGCGCTGCCACCGGCGCAACGGCTGCGGCCGGCATGGCGACGCGGCCCACCGGCGGCGCGGCCGGCCGGCTCAGAGCCGGCTGTCCGGTCTGGACAGGCCGATTCATGTCGAGCGACAGGTAGTTCGGCGCCGGCTGCTGCGAGGCCATGGCGGCAATGCCGGTCGCGACGACCGACACGCGCATGCGGCCCTGCATGGTGGCGTCGAAAGTCGAGCCGAAGATGATGTTGGCGTCGGCATCCACTTCCTCGCGGATGCGGTTCGCCGCCTCGTCGACCTCGTGCAGGGTCATGTCGAGACCGCCGGTGATGTTGATGAGAACGCCCTTGGCGCCCTTCATCGAATGATCTTCCAGCAGCGGGTTGGAAATCGCCGATTCGGCCGCGACGCGGGCGCGGTCCTGGCCCTCGGCCTCGCCCGTGCCCATCATCGCCTTGCCCATCTCGCCCATCACGGTGCGGATGTCGGCGAAGTCGAGGTTGATCAGGCCCGGCATCACCATCAGGTCGGTCACGCCGCGCACGCCCATGTGCAGCACGTCGTCGGCCATCTTGAAGGCGTCGGCGAAGGTGGTCTTCTCGTTGGCGATCTTGAACAGGTTCTGGTTCGGGATGACGATCAGCGTATCCACGACCTTCTCGAGCTCGGTGATGCCCTGCTCGGCCGACTGCATGCGCCGGCGGCCCTCGAAGTGGAACGGCTTGGTCACGACGCCGATGGTGAGGATGCCCTGCTCGCGCGCTGCAGCAGCGATGACCGGAGCCGCACCGGTGCCGGTGCCGCCGCCCATGCCGGCCGTGACGAACACCATGTTGGCGCCGTCGAGGAGCTGCAGGATCTCGGGCAGCGCTTCCTCGGCGGCCTGACGGCCGACCTCGGGACGGGCGCCGGCGCCCAAGCCCTGCGTCACCGTGATGCCGAGCTGCACGCGGCGATCCGCGAGCGACTGCGCGAGCGCCTGCGCATCGGTGTTGGCGACGATGAACTCGACGCCCTCCAGCGACGCGCTGATCATGTTGTTGACGGCATTCCCGCCCGCGCCACCGACACCGACGACGGTGATCCGGGGCTTAATCTCGGACTCCTTCTGAGGGAGACTGAGGTTGATGGTCATACGGTTTTCTCCACGCAAACGAGGGGGTGATCTGCTCGGAGCGGCAGGTTGGTCCCCTCGTTTTCGGGAGGCCCTTACCCTGCCACCAGCTTATTCTTTCTTATCAACATCTGCTGAGGACAGTTCTGTCCTACACAATATATTGCCTAAAAGTTTTCCCTAATCCAACTGCCAATCCGGCCGATACGGCTCGACGGCGCTTCCGCTACGGCCGGTTGCGCCTGGACGGCCGCATGATGCTGGAGCGCAAAGGACAGCAGCCCCGCAGCGGCGGAAAATGCCGGTCCACCAGTAGAATCCGCGAGTCCGGCAAGCCGCAGCGGAGCACCGGTCCGCACCTTCTTGTTGAGAATCGAGGACGCGACCTCGGTCACGCCGTCGAGCTGGCTGCCGCCGCCGACCAGAACGGCCCGCCCGCCGGCCAACTTATCCACACCGCTCGCCTCCAGCCGGCTGCGCACCAGCTCGAACGTCTCCTCGACGCGCGGGCGGATGATGCCGACCAGAATCGAGCGCGGGATGTGGTTGGGCCGCGTGCGATCCTCCTCGCCGATGAGGGGCACGTCGATGATGTCGTACTCGTCGTTGGGCTTGGCCACGGCACGGCCGATCTGGGTCTTCATGCGCTCGGCATGGGCGACCGGCGTGGACAGGCCGCGCGCGATGTCGCGGGTGACGTGCTCGCCGCCGACCGGGATCGAATCGACGTGGACGAGATGGCCCTCGTAGAACACGGCGATGGAGGTCGTGCCGCCCCCCATGTCGATCAGCGTGACGCCCAGATCCCGCTCGTCGGAGACCAGCGAGCTCAGCCCCGCGGCGTGCGACGCCACGACCCGCTCGGCGATCTCGAGATGCGCCCGGCGCACGCAGACCTGCAGGTTGCGCATCGCGCTGCTCGCCGCCGTGACCAGATGCACATCGACGCCCAGCCGCTCGCCGAACATGCCGCGTGCGTCCCGCACCGCCGTGCCGTCGACGGTGTAGCCGATCGCTTCGGAATGGACGATGTCGCGGTCCGCCGTCTCGGCCGGCAGATGGATGTGCTGCTGCACGCGCCGGACGTCGCGCTCCCCGATCTCGTGATGGCCGATGGCCACCTCGAGGGTCTGGGTGTGGGAGGCCGGCGAGCCCCCACTCACCCCGACGATAACCTCGCGAACATGCTCGCCGCACATCTCTTCGGCGGTGGACACGGCGGTGGAAATCGCCCGGGTCGCGGACTCCATGTCGATGATGTTCCCGGATCGCATGCCCAGCGCAGGCTGATGGCCGATGCCTACGACGCGAAGCCCCTGCCCGTCGACGCGGGCCACGAAACACACGACCTTGCTCGTCCCAATATCGAGCGCCGCAATCACGCCATTTCTTGTCTTCGCCACGATGTCCCCCGTGCTTACGCTACACTTTTGATTGCACCGGCTTCGCCGCCGCGCTCGGCGACGGTGCATCCTCCGCCGAGCCACGCTTCCTAAGATATAGCTTATCCGGCAACCGAAGATCGATCACGCCGAACTCGCGCGACAACAGCTTGTACTCGTCATCGAGCTTGCCGAGCCGCTGGAGCGCCGCAACGGCATCCTCCTCCGGCAGCCAGATCTCGACGTCGTTCTTCAGCACGAGATTCCAGCGCCGCTGGCCGACCCACACCGCAGCGCGCAGTTGCTTGGTGACCTTGGGCTCGTAGGTCAGCAGCAGCAGCAGGTCGCCCACATGCTCGGGTGCGCCGGGCCCGCCCAGCAGCAGCAGCGATTCCGCCCCCGGCGGCATGCGGCTCGCGCGCACGGTGCGGCCGTTCTGGTCGATCAGCGTGTATTCCGTGCCGTTCTGCCAGATGGCGACCGCACGCCGCTCCCTGAGCGTGACATAGAGCGTATCCGGCAGGCGCCGCTCCACGGTAGCGCTCGCCACCCAGTCGATCGCCTCGAGGCGATGGCGCGCCGCCTGCAGGTCGATGCCGAGCAGCGAATCGCCGGCCTTCACGTCGAGTGCGGCCAGGATCGCCTCGCGCGTGACGTAGTCGCGCCCCTCGACCGTGATGTCGGCGAGCTTGAACGGCGTGACCGCGGCGACGACGGCGCGCGACGCATCCTCGACGTGGGTCTGGATCGCGACGAGCCAGCCCTCCCGCCATGCCAGCCAGCCGCCCCCGCCGCCCATCCCCAGCAGCAATACGGCAAGGCCCAGCAGCATCGGCTGGCGCCAGACCGGCTTGCCGGACTTGCGGCTCGTGCTGCGCTTCTTGCGGCGGTCATAGTCACGCCGGGCCGGCGTTGCGCCGGACGACCTGCCCGACGATCTGGGCGTGCGGGCCGGCGCTCTCATGTCGGGCGCCTCGCATGATCGACCATCCAGGACATGAGCTGGGGCCAGGAGATCCCCGCCCACTTCGCCTGCTCCGGCGCCAGCGAAAGCGGCGTCATCCCCGGCTGCGTGTTGAGCTCGAGCATCACCAGGCCGGACGTGCCGGGCTTGCTCTCGTCCCAGCGGAAATCGCCGCGGGTCAGGCCGTTGCAGCCGAGCGTCTGGTGCGCAAGCAGCGCCCATTGCTTCGCCTGCTCGTAGACCTCGGCCGGGATCGGCGCCGGCACGAGATGCTCGGTGATGCCGTCGGTGTACTTGGCCTCGTAGTCGTAGAAGCGCGTGCGCGGGCGAAGCTCGGTCACGCCGACGGCCTCGTCGTCCATCACCGCGACCGTGAGCTCGCGGCCGGGAACGAACTTCTCGATCAGCACCTTCTCGCCGAAAGCGGCTTCGGCCGCCTCGACCGCTATCAGATTGTCGCCTTCCCGCACGATATACACGCCGACGCTCGACCCCTGGTCGATCGGCTTCACCACATAGGGCCGCGGCATCGGATCGCCTGCCTCGAGCGACCGCCGCTCCACGACCCTGCCCTCGGCGACGCGAATGCCGACGGACGAGAAGACGCGGCGCGCCATCGGCTTGTCCATCGCGAGGGCGGAGGCGAGCACACCCGAATGCGTGTAGGGCACTGCCAGGATCTCGAGCACGCCCTGGATGCAGCCGTCCTCGCCGTATTTTCCGTGCAGCGCGTTGAACACGACGTCCGGCCCGCCGCCCGACGCCGGACGCAGGAAATCCATCAGCGCCCGCAGGTCGCGCTTCACGTCGTATTCGATCACGGTGTGGCCGCCCTCGCGCAGCCCTTCGGCGCAGGCCTTGCCGCTCACCAGCGAGACCTCGCGCTCGGGCGACCAGCCGCCCATCAGGACAGCGACGGTGACGCTCATCCCGCACCTCCGCAGGATGCCGGCGCCGGCTCGCCGATGCGGCGGATCTCCCAGTGAAGCGTCACGCCGGTCTTCTCACGGACGCGGCGGCGCACTTCCTCGCCCAGGGCCTCGATATCGGTGGCGGTCGCATCACCAAGGTTGATCAGGAAGTTGCAATGCTTCTCGGACACCTGTGCGCCTCCGACCGTGAGGCCGCGGCATCCGGCCTGGTCGATCAACTCCCACGCCTTGTAACCCGGCGGATTCACGAAGGTCGAGCCTCCCGTGCGGCTGCGCGGCTGGCTCTCTGTCCGAGCGGCGTCGATCTCGGCGATGCGGCGCGCGATCGCGAGCTGATCGCCGGGCGTGCCGCGCAGACTCGCCGAGGTGAAGATCCAGTCCGGCGGCGCGTCACAGTGGCGATAGCTGAAGCCCATCTCCGTCGGGCCGACGTTGTGCACGGCGCCGGAGCGGTCGACGGCTTCAGCGGACATCAGCACCTGCGAAAGTTCGCCGCTGTAGGCGCCGGCATTCATGCGCAGCGCCCCCCCGATCGTGCCGGGAATGCCGCTCAGGAACTCGAGCCCGGCGAGGGCATGATCGCGCGCCGTCAGCGCCACGTTGAGATCGAGGGCGCCGGCGCCGGCGATGACTTCCTGGTCGACGACCCTGATGCCCGTGAAGCCGCGCATGAGGCGGATCACCACGCCCTTCACGCCACCGTCGCGCACCAGCAGGTTCGAGCCGACGCCCAGCACCGTCACCGGCACCTCCTCCGGCAACGCCCGGAGGAAGGTCGCGAGATCCTCGGTGTCGGCGGGTCGGAACAGGACCTCGGCCGGCCCGCCCGTGCGGAACCAGGTCTGCGGTCCCAGCGGCGCGTCGGCCGTCAGCCGGCCGCGCGGCTTGGGAAGCCGGTCGATCAGGTGCGAGCGGGCGGCCGGCTGCGCCATCATGCGGCCGAATCCGAGTCGTTGGCGATGGAGCGCGGCCCGGCATGCTCGGCGGCGAGCTGCTGGAGCTGGCCGGGAAGCGCGTGGGCCCAGGACGTGATGTTGCCCGCGCCCAGGCACACCACCACGTCGCCCGGCCGGGCGATCTGCCAGATGAGGCCGGGCAGATCCCCCGGCCCCTGGAGGCCCATCACGTCGCGATGGCCGGCACGCTGCACGAGGCCGACCAGCAGGTCACGGTTGACCCCTTCGATCGGCGCCTCGCCGGCCGCATAGACGTCGGCGATGATGACCGTGTCGGCGTCGCCGAAGCAGGTCGCGAATTCGTTCTTGAGCGAGGCGAGCCGGGTGTAGCGGTGCGGCTGCATGACGGCGATCACGCGGCCGGAGCCGCCATAGGCCTGCCGGGCCGCGCGCAGCACGGCGGCGATCTCGACCGGATGATGGCCGTAGTCGTCGATCACGGTGATGCCGTGCGCCTCGCCGGTCTTGGTGAAGCGGCGCTTGACGCCGCTGAACGAGGCCAGAGCGCGGCGGATGGTCTCGTCGGGCAGGCCCATTTCCTGCGCCACCGCGATCGCGGCCAGCGCATTCTGGACGTTGTGCTGGCCGAACATCGGCAGGCGAAGCCCTTCGATCATGCGCGATTCGTTGGTGACGCGGTGCTCGATCAGCACGTCGAAGTCGGCGCCGCCGCGATCGAGCCGGAGGTTCATCGCCCGCACGTCGGCATTGACGCCGAGGCCGTAGGTCACGAGGCGCCGATCGGCCACGCGGGGGATGAGGGCTTGGACCTCGGGATGGTCGACGCACAGAACCGCAAAACCGTAGAAGGGAATGTTCTCGACGAAGCGCACGAAGGCGTCGCGCAGCGCGTCGAAGGTCCCGTAATGGTCGAGATGCTCTGGATCGACATTGGTGACGATCGCGATCGTGGCGGGCAAGCGCAGGAAGGAACCGTCCGACTCGTCGGACTCGACCACCATCCAGTCGCCGGTGCCGATGCGGGCATTGGTGCCGTAGGCGTTGATGATGCCGCCGTTGATCACCGTCGGATCGAGGCCTCCGGCATCGAGCATGGCCGCGACCATGGACGTCGTCGTGGTCTTGCCGTGGGTACCGCCGACGGCGATCGACCACTTGAGCCGCATGAGCTCGCCCAGCATCTCGGCGCGGCGCACGACCGGCACGAAGCGCGCGCGGGCGGCCAGCACCTCGGGATTGTCCTTCTTGACGGCGCTCGAGACGACGACGACCTGCGCGTTGCCGAGATTGTCGGCGCGATGGCCGATCGAGACCTTGATGCCGAGTTCGGCCAGGCGCCGCGTGTTCGCGCCCTCGGCGACGTCGCTGCCCTGCACCTTGTAGCCGAGATTGTGCAGGACCTCGGCGATGCCGGACATGCCGATGCCGCCGATGCCGACGAAATGAATAAGGCCGATGTCGAGCGGTAGCGCCCTCATGCGACTGCTCCTGACGGAGTGAAGGTGGGGGAAATCAGTTCGGCGACCACGTCCGCCAGCCGGGCGGCCGCGTCCGGCCGGCCGGCGCCATGCGCGGCCCCGGCCATCTCTTCCAGGCGCTGCGGCGCCTCGAACAGGGCCTGCAGGTGGGCGGCGAGCGTGCCGGGAATGAAATCGGCATGCGGGATCACGATGCACGCTCCCGCCGCCTCGAAAGCCCGCGCATTCGCGGTCTGATGGTCGTCGGCGGCATAGGGATACGGCACCAGGATCGACGGGCGGCCGATCGTCGCCAACTCGGCCACCGTGGAGGCGCCGGAACGGCCGATCACGAGATGCGCCGATGCCAGCCGCTGCGGCAGGTCGGAGAAGAAAGGCGCCAGATCGGCGACGATGCGCGCATCCGCATAGAGCCTGCGCACGCGGTCGATGTCCTCCGGCCGGCACTGCTGGACCAGCCGCAGGCGCGCCCGCAGGGGCGCCGGCAGCGAAAGGATCGCTTCCGGAATGACCTGGCTGAACGAGGCTGCGCCCTGGCTGCCGCCGAACACGAGGATGTCGATCACCCGCTCCGGACCGGGCGCGCGATAGACCGAACCGCGCAGCGCCCGCACCGGCTCCCGCACGGGATTGCCCACCAGCCGGGCGCGCTCGTCGCCCTCGGGCACATGGCGCGTGCGCACGAAGGACGTCGCGATGCGTGCGACACCCCCGAGCACGAGGCGGTTGGCCTTGCCGAGGACCGCGTTCTGCTCATGCAGCATGGCCGGCGTACGGCGCAGCCGCGCCGCGATCATGGTCGGCACCGACGCATAGCCGCCGAAGCCAACGACCGCCGACGGAGAGATCCGGCCCAACGCCCGCCAGGCATCGAACAGCCCGAGGCCCAGGGACAGCAGGGCCAGCAGGCGCCGGCCGAGCGAGCCCGTGGGGCTGGCCGAATGGATGTAGTGGATCGGCCGGCGCGACAGCGCGCCCTGCCACTGGCGGCCGCGCGAGTCGGTCACGAGGGTGAATGGCACGCCGCGCGCCTCGAGTTCGCCGGCCAGCGCCTCGGCGGGGAACACGTGCCCGCCGGTGCCGCCGGTCGCGAGAACGACAGGGCGCGGCCCGTCCATCAGACGGCCTCCCTCAGGCCCGCGTGCTCGCGCGTGAGCGACAGCAACATGCCCACGCATACCGCCATCGCCAGCGCCGACGAGCCGCCGTAGGAGATGAAGGGCAGCGTCATGCCCTTGGCGGGGATGAGCTGGATGGTCGAGGCCATGTTGATGGCGGCCTGCAGGCCGAACTGCACGCCGAGGCCGGTGGCAGCGAGCGTGATGAAGAGACTCGTCTCCTTCGAGGCGCGCTGCAGGGTGCGCAAGGTCACGAAGGCGAAGAGCGCCAGGATGATCAGGCAGACGATGAGCCCGAACTCCTCGCCACAGACAGCCATGACGAAGTCGGTATGGGCGTCCGGCAGCTGGGCCTTCACCGTGCCCTCACCCGGCCCGCGGCCGAACAGCGAGCCGTTCATGAAGGCGTCGAGGGCCGTGTTGACCTGATAGTTGTCACCCGAAGACGGATCGAGGAAGCGGTCGAAGCGGCTTCGCACGTGACTGAAGACGAAATAGGCGCCGACCAGGCTCGCGGCGCCGCCGACGACGCCGAAGCCGGCCACCCACATCGGCAGGCCCACGACGAAGAGCTGGGCGGCCCACACGGCGGCCACCACGATGCTCATGCCGAGGTCGGGCTGCATGATCAGCAGCGCCAGAACGGTGCCGACCAGCAGCGTCGAGAGAATGTATCCGGGTGCGCGTCGCTCGGCACGGCTCTGCGCCAGCAGCCAGGCCGAGATCACCGCCAGGCTCGGCTTGACGAACTCCGACGGCTGCACGCTCGACAGCCCGGGCACCGAGATCCAGCGCCGGGCGCCCTTGATCTCCACCCCGATCACGAAGGTAAGCGCCAGCAGGACGATGCTGCCGCAGAAGACCAGGAGGGCCAGCCGCCGCACATGCCGGGGCGAAGCGAGCGATATGGCGAGGGTCAGCGCGAGCGCCACGGGCAGGAAGATGAACTGGCGCTTGGCGAACACGAAGGAGTCGGCGCCGATGCGCTCGGCGGCCGGCGGCGAGGCCGCGAGCGTGAGCAGCACCCCGAACGCCATGATCGCCAGGATCGCGCCGAGCGCCCAGCGGTCCACCGTCCACCACCATTGGCCGATGACGCTTCGATCGTCCCGTGGAACCTGGATCACGCCGCCCTCCCCAAAACCTGTGCGCCCGGCAGCGCACGCGCCATAGCACGAAACGCATCGCCGCGATGCTCGTAGCTCTTCCATTGATCCCAGGAAGCGCACGCCGGCGACAGCAGGACCACCGCCGGGCCGCTCGCACGCTGGCTCATGACATGGGCCGCCTCGAGGGCCGACTTCATGTCGCCGCAACGCGTATAGGCGACCTTGCCCTCGAGCTGGCCCGCGAACAGTTCGGTCGCCTCGCCGATCAGGAAGGCGTGCCGCACGCGGTCGAAGTAGGGCGCGAGCGGCGCCACGCCGCCCTCCTTCGCCTGCCCTCCCAGGATCCAGTAGACGTCGCGGTAGGAAGAAAGCGCACGCGCAGTGGCGTCGGCGTTGGTAGCCTTGCTGTCGTTGACATAGACGACATCACCGATCGACGCGACACGCTCCTGGCGATGCGGCAGGCCAGGATAGGTCGTGATGCCTGCCACGATCTTCTCACGCGCGATGCCGAGCCGGCGGCAGGCCGCCCAGGCGCAGGCCGCGTTCTGGGCATTGTGGTCGCCCGGCAGCGTCGGCACGTCGGAAAAGTCGACCGTGTAGCCGTCGGCATCGACGAGCATGCCGGCCCGGAACGACACGCCGCCGGCCGCCGGCTGCCCGAGCGTCACGGGTACGACGGCAATGCCCGGCCGCTCTGCCATCCGATCGCGGATCGCGCGCGAAGGATCGTCGTCGATGCCGATGACGGCGCAGTCGCCGGCCTGCTGGCGATCGAAGATGTGCGTCTTGGCTTCGACGTAGCCGGCCATGTCGCCATGACGGTCGATATGGTCCGGCGTGATGTTGAGCCATACCGCCACGTTGGCGCGGAAGGTCTGCAGGAGTTCGAGCTGGTACGAGGAAAGCTCGAGCACATAGACCCCATCAGCGCCAAGCGGCGCCAGATCGAGGGCGCCGCGGCCGATATTGCCGCCGATCTCGCAGGCGATCCCCGCAGTCTTCACGATGTGGCCGATCAGCGCCGTCGTGGTCGACTTGCCGTTGGTGCCAGTGATGGCGACATAGCGGGCCGCCGTCTGCGCCCGCGCCAGCAGCTCGACATCGCAGATGAGCGGCTTGCCGGCGGCGCGCGCTGCGGCCGCGACCGGGTGCGGCGCAGGCAGACGATTGGGAATGCCGGGGCTGATGACCAGAGCCGTTATCTTCGACCAGTCGATGCCGGAGGGCTCGACGATCGTGGCACCGATGGCCGCGGCCTCCTGCCGGCTGCTTTCCTTGTCGTCCCAGGCGACGCAGCCGATCCCCGCCTTGCCCAGGGCTCGCACGGTCGCCAGCCCCGAGCGCGCGAGGCCCAGGACGGCGAACGAGGAACCTTTGAGGATGGCGAGATCGATCATCCGCTACCTCAGCTTGAGCGTGGCCAGGCCGACCATCGAAAGGATGGCGGCGATGATCCAGAAGCGGAAGACGATGGTCGGCTCCGCCCATCCCTTCTGCTCGAAATGATGATGGAGCGGCGCCATCCGGAAGATACGGCGGCCCGTCCACTTGTAGGACAGCACCTGGACGATGACCGAGATGGTCTCGAGCACGAACAGCCCGCCCACGATCGCCAGCACGATCTCGTGCTTGGTGACGACGGCCACGGCACCCAGCGCACCGCCGATGGCAAGGGATCCGGTATCGCCCATGAACACCATCGCCGGCGGCGCGTTGAACCAGAGGAAGCCCAGCCCGGCGCCGACCAGCGCCGACAGCACCACGGCAAGCTCGCCCGAGCGCGGGATGTGATGGAGGTAGAGGTAGTTGGTGTAGACGAGGTTGCCGACCACGTAGGCGATCAGCCCGAAAACGGCGGACGCCATGATCACCGGCCCGATCGCCAGCCCATCCAGCCCGTCGGTGAGGTTCACGGCGTTCGAGGTGCCGACGATCACCAGCACCGCGAAGAGTTCGAAGCCCACGAGGCCAAGCGGGACGAGAACATCCTTCAGGAACGGCAGCGCCAGCGTGTAGCGTAGCGCCGGCGGCGACGCCTGGGCGATGAAATAGGCCGCCACCCCCGCCACGATGATCGACAGGCCGAACTTGACCTTGCCGGGTACGCCCTTGGGATTCCTCTTGGTGACCTTGAGGAAGTCGTCCCACAGGCCCACCGCACCGAAGGCGACGGTGATGCCGAGCACGCTCCAGACATAGGGATTGGTGAGGTCGGCCCACAGCAGGGTGGCGACGCAGAGCGAGATCAGGATCAGCAGCCCGCCCATGGTGGGCGTGCCCTTCTTGCTGACGATATGGCTGGCCGGGCCGTCCTCGCGGATCGGCTGTCCCTGCTTCTGCTTGCTGCGCAGCCAGCGGATCAGCCGGCCACCGATCAGGAAGCTCAGCACCAGCGCAGTCAGGAATGCCGCGATCGAGCGGAAAGTCAGATAGCGGAAGAGGTTTAGGGGCGAGAAGAGGTCCGCCAGCGGATAGAGGAAGTTGTAGATCATCTTCAGCGTCCCTTGTCGCCGCCGCTTGCCGCCAGGACGGCATCGACGACATTCTTCATTTTCGAGCCCAGCGAGCCCTTCACCGCAATCACGTCTCCCACCCGCAGCGCCGACGCCACATCGTCGGCGAGCGCCGCCGAATCCAGCCGGTACGTCCCCCGCTGCGCCGCCGCCAGGCGTTCCCACAACGCCTTCATGTGCGGCCCGCAGAGGAACACCTGGGCGGCACCGCTCCGGGCAACCGCCTCGGCGAGACCGGCGTGATAGTCGTCCGCCCTCTCGCCCAGCTCGCGCATGTCGCCCAGCACCAGTACCCGATGCCCGCCGGGGCCGGGTTCCGTCCGCGCAAACACCGCCAGCATGGCCCGCACCGACGCCGGATTGGCGTTGTAGCTCTCGTCGAGGAGCTCGATCGTGCCCGCGCCGAAGGCGAGGCGGCGCCTCGCGCCCCGGCCCGGCGACGCCTTGACGTCGGCGAGGGTCGCCGCCGCCCGGGCGAGATCGCCACCCAGCGCCTCGACGACCGCAAGCGCTGCCAGGCTGTTCAGGACCCAGTGCTCACCGGCCGCGCCCAGCCGATACTCGATCCGGCGGCCATGGATCAACGCGACAACATCGCTTCCCGAATCCTGCAGGTGGCACGCGAGGAGTCGCGCCTCCGCGGCCTCGCTGCGGCCGAAACCGACGATGCGCGCCACGCCGAAGCGCCGGGCGTGCGCGGCGAGGCGCTCGAAGTGACGATTGTCGCGGTTCAGCACCGCGACCGCGTCGGGACGCATGCCCGCGAACAGGCACGCCTTCTCGTCGGCGATCGCCTCCTCCGACCCCATATGGCCGATATGGGCGGGCTCGACGTTGGTGACGACGCCGACATGCGCCTCGACCAGCCGGGCCAGCGGTTCGATCTCGCCGGGATGGTTCATGCCGATCTCGAACACGCCGTATTGTGCCTCGCGCGGCAGACGCGCCAGGCTGACCGGCACACCGACATGATTGTTGAAACTTGCCGCGCTGGCCGTCGTGGGCGCCTGTGCGGCAAGCATCGCCCGCAGCGCGTCCTTGGTGCTGGTCTTGCCGACCGAGCCGGTCACGCTGGCGATGCGCGCGCTGCTGCGCTTCCGACCGGCGCGTCCCAGATCGACGAGGGCCTGCAGGGTGTCGCGCACCCGCACCAGCTTGCCCTTCGCATCGGGCACGTCGCGCGAGACGATCGCCGCCGCCGCGCCGCGGGCCAGGGCATCGGCCACGAAAGCATGGCCGTCGGTGGTTTCGCCGGTCAGGGCGAAGAAGAGGTCGCCGGGCGCGACGGCACGGCTGTCGAACGTTACGCCGTTGGCCTCGAAGGCATCCGGCATCGCCACCGGCACAAGCGCGCGGGCGATTTCGTCGGAGGTCCACAGCGCCGTCATGGCAGGATCCCCACGAGTTCGCGCGCCACCGCCGCGTCGTCGAAAGGATGGGTGACCCCGGCGATCGTCTGGCCGGTCTCGTGACCCTTGCCGGCGATCAGCAGCAGATCGTCCTGCGCCTGCAGCGCCGCCACGGCCTCGGCGATGGCCTCGCGTCGACCGCCCTTCGCCTCGACCCAGTTCGCCCGCCCGGCCGGGATGCCGCGGATGATCTCGGCGCGGATCGCGGCCGGCTCTTCCGAGCGGGGATTGTCGTCGGTGACGATCGCGAGGTCGGCCAGCCGCGTCGCGATCTCGCCCATCACCGGCCGCTTGCCGCGATCGCGATCGCCGCCGCAGCCGAACACGACGATCAGCCGCCCCTTGGCGAAGGGACGCAGCGTCGCCAGCACCGTCTCCAGGGCCTCGGGCTTGTGCGCATAGTCGACATAGACCGGCGCGCCATTGCCGTGCCGCGCCACCAGCTGCAGCCGGCCGGGCGCACCGGTCAGAGTCGCCAGCGCCGGCACGGCGCGCGCGGCGTCGCCGCCGGTCGCGACGACCAGGCCGAGCGCTGCGAGGGCATTGGATGCCTGGAAGCCACCCACCAGCGGCAGATCGACCTCATGCCGCGTGCCGAGGACGTCGATCTCGAGGTGCTGGCCGGATGCCGTCGGTATGTCGCGCAGCAGCCGGATTTCGCGCCCGTGAGCGCCGTAGGTCCAGAACCGGACGCCGCGCCTGCGGCAGATCTCGCCGAGCGCCGCGGCGCGATCGCTGTCGGCGTTCACGACGGCCGTCCCGTTGGCCGGCAGCAGGACCTCGAACAGCCGCGACTTGGCAGCAAAGTAGGAGTCCATGGACTGATGATAGTCGAGGTGCTCGTGCGTGAGGTTGGTGAACGCCGCCGCCGAGAGCTTCAGCCCGTCGAGCCGGCACTGGTCGATGCCGTGGCTCGACGCCTCGATCGCCAGATGCGTCACGCCTTCGCGCGCAAGCGTGGCGAGGTCGGCGTGGAGCTGCACCGGATCGGGCGTCGTCAACCCGGCCTGGCGCGAGAAGCCGGCGGAGAAGATGCCGAGCGTTCCCACGCTCGCGGCGTTGAAGCCGAGGCTGGTCCAGATGTGGCGCACGAAATGGACCGTCGACGACTTGCCGTTCGTTCCCGTCACGGCCGCGATGGTCGCGGGCTGCAACCCGGCAAAAGCCGCCGCCATCAGGGCGATGCGCCGCCGCGGATTGGCGTCGCGGACGACGGCGATGCCGGGATCGAGCGGCGGCAGAGCGGCATCGGCCGCGGCAAGGATCGCCACCGCACCGCGCTTCACGGCATCGGACACGAAGGCGGCGCCGTCGGCACGCGAGCCGGCGAGCGCCGCGAACAGGTAACCCGGCTGGACCTTGCGCGAATCGAGCGTCAGCCCCGAGAGCACCGGATCAAGCGGCAGCGCGCCAACGGATCCGGTGTCGGCGGTCTGCCGCATCAACTCACTCAACCGTCGCACGGCGCGCTCCCGCGGGCGCCACCACGGAGCCAGCGGGTCGCGCCGGCAGCGCCCTGTGTTCGAACCGTTGCCCGCGCACGGCGACTGGCATGAGCTGCGGCATCGGACTCGGTTGCACGGGCGTCGAAGCGATCTCCAGCGAGGTCCGGCTGCGGTTCCAGTCGCCCGGCAGGATGCCATAGAGCGAGACGATATCCTCGATGATGACCTTCACGCTTGGAGCGGAGACCATGCCGCCCGTCGCATAGCCTCCAGTTTCCTTCGTACCCTTCGGCTCGTCCAGCGACACCAGGACGATGAACTTCGGGTCGCTCATCGGAAAGGCACCGACGAAGGAGCTGAACAGCGCCTTCTTGGCATAGCCGCCGTGGGACACCTTCTCGGCGGTACCGGTCTTGCCGCCGACCTCGTAGCCGGTCAGGTCCGCCTTCTTGCCGGTGCCTTCCACGGCGTTGAGCCGCATGAGCTGACGGATCTGCTGCGAGGTCTTCGCCTGGATGACCCGACGACCCGAATCGCTGCCCGGCGGACGCTTGAGGAAGCTCGGCGAGTGCAGGATACCGCCATTGACCATCGCGGCCACACCCGTGACCAGGTGCAGCGGCGTCACCGACATGCCGTGACCGAAGGCGATGGTCATGGTGTTGATCTTCGCCCAATGGGCGGGATAGAGCGGCGTCCCGAGCTCGGTCAGCTGCGTGGACAGCGGCTTGAGGAAGCCGAGCCGGTCGAAGAAGGCGCGCTGCGCCTCGGTGCCGACCTCGACCGCCATCTTGGCCGAGCCGATGTTGGAGGAGAACTTGAAGACCTCGGGCACGGTCAGCACCCGATGCGGCACGTCGGGATCGTCGTGGATCGTGAAGCGGTCGATCTTGATCGGAGCGCTGGCATCGAACTTGTCCGCAAGCGTGACCTTGCCGCTATCGAGCGCGAGCGCGGTGTTGAAGACCTTGAACATCGAGCCCTGCTCGTAGACGCCGAGCGTGGCGCGGTTGAAGAGGGCTTCGTTGGTGATCGTCTTCGCCTTGTTGGCGTCGTAGGTCGGCAGCGACGCCATGGCGAGGATCTCGCCGTTGGTGACGTCCATGACGATCGCCTGCGCGCCGATGGCGGAGAACTTCTGCGCGGCATGGGCGATCTCGTCCTCGACCATCCGCTGCAGGCGCAGATCGATCGAGAGCTGGACCGTCTGGCCGCTCTGGAGCTGCTGGTCGAAGAAGCGTTCGACGCCGCCGAGGCCGACATTGTCGATGCTGGTATAGCCGACGACATGCGCACCGGTCTGGCCCTGCGGGTAGATGCGCCGCTCCTCGGCCTGGAACTCGAGCCCCGGGATGCCGAGGCGGTTGACGAGGTCGTTCTCGCGCGGGCTGAGGCCGCGCTTGATCCAGACGAAGCTCTTGTCGGAGTCGAGCTTCTCCTTCACTTCATCATACTTGAGATCCGGCAGCGCCGAGACGATCTTGCGCGCCGCGTCCGGCGTGTCGACCAGCAGATGCGGATTGACGAAAGCCGACATGACCGGCAGCGACGTCGCGAACACGATGCCGTTGCGGTCGACGATGTCGGCGCGCTCCGACTGGATGGCGCCGCCGCGCGCCGCCACGCGCTGCGTCGGCTCACCGCCTTCGCGCAGCAGCGACACGTAGGACATGCGCATGGCAATCGCCACGAACGCCATCGTCAGCAATGCCGAGGTAATCACGATCCTTTGACGCGCCACCTCCTGGGCGTCGCCCTTGGTGCGCTCTCTGGCCGAAAGGGGACGCGTGCCGGCCGCCGCGCGAGGCGCGGCGGCCGGTGCGGGCGGGCCTGCTTTGCGCCACAGCTTCACCGATGCTCCCCTTCGTTTCTCGAGAGGATGTCATCGATGGAGACCGCGGCGCCGCGGCCCGCTCCTGCCGGACCCGAGGGGGCCGACCCTTTTGCAAGGGTCGGTCGAGGGGGCGTCGTGGGTCCGGCTGAACGCCCTGAAAGGGGTGCGGAGGCCGGCGAGGGGCTGCCGGCCTCCGCTGCGACGCGACCGCCACCGGGCAAAGTCGACGAGGGGACGTCGTTGCCCGTTCGTGGGGGGGAAGGGAGTGGCGTATCGCGTCGCGGGGGGCTCGTAGAATCGGTCTTGAGAGACTCGAGGCGGACGACCTGCTTGATCGACGCCTGTTCGAGATTGAGGTGGGCCTGCACGAGATGCTCGATGCGCTCGGCCTCGTTGAGGTGAGCCCATTCGATCTTGAGGATGTGCGTGGCCTGCTGGCTTTCGACGATCTTCTGGTTGGTGCGGTCGATCCTCTCCTCGAGGTCCTGCACCTTGTACTTGACCGCAAACAGGCCGATCGCCGTCGCAACGGCAATGACCGACCAGAAGAGGAGACCGCGATGGATCATGCGCGGCCTCCGATTTTCTCGGCGACCCGCAGTCGGGCCGACCGCGCGCGCGGATTGGCGGCGATCTCGGCCTCGCCCGGCACCATCGGCCGGCGCGTCAGGTCGCGCAGGGTCGGCGCGCGCGTCGCGGCGGCCGGCGGCGCATGCCGCGACGGCGACGGCACCCGGCCGGAACGAGCGCGCACGAATTCCTTGACCGCCCGATCCTCGAGCGAATGGAACGAGACGACGGCGAGGCGTCCACCCGGCGCCAGCACCGATTCGGCGGCGGCGAGACCACGCTCCAGTTCGCCCAGCTCGTCGTTCACGGCGATGCGCAACGCCTGGAAAGTACGGGTGGCCGGGTCGCTCTCGTCCTTGGCCGAGGGCCCCACGGCACGGCGCACGATCTCGGCCAGCTCAGCCGTGGTCTCGATGCGCTTCTCACGCCGGCGCTCGACGATCGCGCGTGCAACGCGGCGGCTCTTCCTCTCCTCGCCGTAGCGCCAGAGGATATCGGCAAGTTCCGATTCCCCGGCCTCGTTCACCAGATCGGCCGCCGACGGACCGCGCTTCTCCATGCGCATGTCGAGCGGACCGGAAGCCCGGAACGAGAAGCCGCGTTCGGCGCGGTCGAACTGCATCGACGAAACGCCGAGATCGAGCGCCACGCCATCGACCTCCGTCACGCCCTCGGCCGACAGCAACTCCGCCATGTCGCCGAAGCGTCCTTCGATCAGGCGCAGGCGCGGCGCGTAGTGCCTGGCCAGCGACTGGCCGGCCGCCACGGCGTCCGGATCGCGGTCGATGGCGATCACCTCGCACCTGGCGCGGTCGAGCAGGCCGGTCGTGTAGCCGCCGCCGCCGAAGGTGCCGTCGACATAGCGGCCGCCGTCGCGCGGGTTGAGCGCATCGACCACTTCGCGTGCCATTACGGGAACGTGGCCGCTCATGCCTCGCCTCCCGTCAGGCCGCGCACGAAGGCCGCCATCTTCTCGCGATCGGAATCGCGGCGCGCCTGCCAGCGCTTGGGATTCCAGAGCTGGAACTTGTCGCCCTTGCCGACGAGCATCACGCCGTCCTCGACCTCGAGGACCTGCGCGAACTCGGCCGGCAGCGTGAAGCGGCCATCGGGCTCCATGGGCACGGTGCGCGCGCTCGCCGACAGGTAGCCGGCCGGATCGAAAGCCTCGTCGTCGAGGGCGACCTTCAACGAGCCCTTCGGACCCAGAGCCTCCACACGCAGACGATTCAGCATGGCGTCGAAGCCGGCGCGGCTGTTGCCGTTCACGACGCCGGTGACGTTGGGCGAGTGATAGAGGACGAAAGCACCCCGATCATCAGCGGGCAGCTCGTCGCGGAAGGCGGCGGGCAACAGGACCCGTCCCTTTTTGTCGAGCTTGATCAGGATCTCGGACCGGAATGCCACCGGACCTCTCCCCCTGGATCCCGCCGCCGGTGCCCCACGCCCGACGTCCACTGATACACGGGATACAATGGGATATCATGGGAAAGCCCGGGATGCAATCGGCAAAATCCGATTCCCTGTTGAATCTTAAGCCCTTAGCACCACATCTATTGTCGACCTCTCGCCGATCATCGCAAGTTCTTGTGTTTGGTGCGCCCAACGCCATCCCAGCCCCACGCCGTCCGGCTCATGTGGATAGCGAAAAGAGGAAATAGAAGTCAGACGGCCTGTAAGCCGGGTTCTGTCCTCGCCGAAGGCGATGGATGGCCATTCCTCTGGGACGTTCGTCGCCGAACGCCTCGCGCGACCGACCCGGGCAGCAGCGCGGAAACGCGCCTGCCGGTTGCCCGGCGTGCCGCCCCTATTTGGTCTTGCTCCCGGTGGGGTTTGCCGTGCCGCTTCCGTTGCCGGTCGCGCGGTGGGCTCTTACCCCACCGTTTCACCCTTGCCGGCCCGGCGAACCGGACAGGCGGTCTGTTCTCTGTGGCACTTTCCCTGGGGTCGCCCCCGCCGGCCGTTAGCCGGCACCGTGTCTCCGTGGAGCCCGGACTTTCCTCACCGCAGCGGTCACCCGCCACAGTGCAGCCATCCGGCCGTCTGACGGCTGCTTAGCTAGGGCGCCTCGTCCACCCGGTCAAGGAGGCCCGCCAGCAGGGAGCGGGTCTCGGCATCGGCGACGCCATCGACGCGCCCCGGGCGGAAGTGGCGCTGGAACGCTTTGACGATGTCCTCTTCGGTCACGTCGACCGGCGGGACATAGCCATAGCGCTGCAACGCCGCCTGGACGTCGCCTTCGAGCGGCGGACTCCCCTCCTTTGGCCAAATTCCGATGCCGGCCGCCGCCAGCGTCTTCCAGGGGAAGCGCAGGCCGGGATCGATCTTGCGACGCGGCGCGATATCGGAGTGGCCGACCACGTTGCGCGGCACGATCGCCGGATGCCGGGCGAGGATGTCGCGGCAGAGATCGATCAGCGCCGCGATCTGCTTGGCGGGATAGTCGTGCCGGTCGCCTTGCAGGTTCACGATCTCGATGCCGATCGAGGTGGCGTTGAGACCTTCGCAGCCGCGCCAGTAGGACCGGCCGGCGTGCCAGGCGACACGATCTTCCGACACGAGACGGTAGACGGTGCCGTCCAGCGCCAGCACGTAATGCGCGCTCACGCGAAGCTCTCGCGCCGCATCGGTGAGGATGTCGAGCGATTCCTGAAGCGGGAGCTCCGTGTAGTGCAGCACCAGCGCATCGACCGGCTCGGCCGGCGGCCGCGGGGCCTGGTTGAGCGATGGGCGCTCGACGATGTCCATGCTCAGGCGGCGGCGATCAGCCCGCGCCGGCGACGCAAGCGGTCATAGGCGTCGTTGATCAGCGCGAGCTTGCGGTTGGCGACGGCGATCGCTTCCTCGGGCAGCCCCTGTGCGATCAGCCGGTCGGGATGATGGGCCCGGACCTGCCGCAGCCACGCTTCCCGGATCTCTTCGTCCGTGGCCAGCGGATCGATGCCGAGGATCACGCAGGGCTCGCATTCGACAACGCCCAACGCGGCAGCCTTGGCGCGCTCGAACCGCTCCGTGCTCAGCCCGAAGATGCCGGCGACCTTGCTGAGATACTCCGCCTCCTCCGCGCTCACGTGACCGTCCGCCTTGGCGATGTCGAACAGTCCCTCGAGCACGTTCTCCAGGATCTCGGGCGCATCGGGGAACAGGGCAGCCACCTGCCGGGCATACGGCTCGAACCCGGCGGCATCGCGCTTGGCAAGATCGAAGAAGCGCTCGACATTGCGCTCCTCGCCCGGCGGCACCATGAAGAAGGAGCGGAAGGCCTCCACCTCGCTGCGCGTCACCTCGCCGTCGACCCGCGCCATCTTGGCGCCGAGCGCAATGACGCCGATCGTGAAGCCGATCTGGCGCAGCCCGGGATGGACCCTGGGGTCGCGCCGCTCGGCCGGGCTCGTCTCGCTGCTGGCGCGGCCTTCGAGGACATACTGGTCGACGGCATGCCCGGCCATCAGCCCGAGAAGGCCCGCGATCGGGCCACCGAGGGCGAAGCCGGCGGTACCACCGACGATCTTTCCCCAGATCTTCATGCTGCCCCGCTACGCTCCCAAAGTCACAGGATCAACGAGCCGATCGCCACGGCTACAAGCAAGACCAGAGCCAGCCGACGATAGAACCGTTCGCTCGCCAGCGGAAACAGCCTTTCTCCCAGCAGGCCGCCGATCGCCACCGCCGGCGCCAGGAAAAGGCCCTGCACCGCGGTGTCCCATCGGACCAGGCCGCGCCCCACGAAGACCGACATCGTCGCCACGTCGACGAACACGAAGTAGGTCGTGAGGTTGGCGCGCACGCGCTCCACGCTCTCCCTGCCCGCCAGATAGTAAAAGGCAATCGGCGGGCCGGCCATCCCCGAAAGGCCGTTGAGAAAGCCGCTGATCCCACCCGCGACCGCCGTTATCGCCGGCCTCGGGTGGCCATGATATCGCCATCCACTCGCAAGCAGCGCCACGGCCGTCAGGACGATCCCGGAGATCGCCCAGCGCATCGGCTCCGGGGCGATACGCGTGAGAGCGAGATTGCCGACCGGCACGCAGATCGCCGCCGCCGCCAGCAGAAGCCCGATCCGCCGCCAATCGACATGGGCGACGGCGCGCGGCAGCAGCGGCAGCGCGACCACGATCTCCAGCATCAGGCACAGCGATACCCCGATCTCGGGGCCGTACAAGGCCGAGAAGACCGGCGTCATCAGCATCGCGGCCCCGAACCCGGCAAAGCCCCGAACCATGCCGGCGACGACGGCGACCGCAGCGGCGACCAGAAAAGGAAGGGCGAGGAGGTCGGGCATGGTCGGCTGGTGCGCAACCTCTAGCATTGCCGGAGCCGGACCCTGCCATCATATAATGCAGGCCATGCCCCCAAAGAATCTTGCGGTCTCTCCCGTGCCGCTGCTGATGCCCTACATCCAGCGGCGGCCTG
>JAFEFG010000031.1 GCA_018240685.1 Pseudomonadota bacterium
GATGTGGCAAGAACGCGCGCCTTCACCTGGGATTCACCGGAGACATGCCCAAATCGCGGCTTGATCCGCATCAAGGTGCAGCCCGGTTGCCGTTGCGAACGTTTCCCTTGGGAAGACCGCTTCGCCGCGCCTCTTCCTGCCGCGTTCGTCACCGCTTGCCCGAGGAGAGTTCCATGTCCGGTACCATGAAAGCCGCCGTCGTCCACAAACTCGGAACGCCGCTGGTCATCGAAGAGGTGCCGATCCCCAGCCCTGGCCCGGAGCAGATCCTGGTCAAGATCGCCGCCACCGGCGTCTGCCACACCGACCTCCACGCCGTGAAAGGCGACTGGCCGGTCAAGCCGTCGGTGCCGTTCATCCCCGGCCACGAGGGCGTGGGCATCGTCGCCAAGGCCGGCCGCGCCGTCACCCGCGTGAAGGAAGGCGACCGGGTCGGCGTTCCCTGGCTGCACACCGCTTGCGGCTTCTGCCCCCACTGCCGCACCGGTTGGGAAACGCTCTGCGGCACGCAGAAGAACACCGGCTATTCCGTCAACGGCACGTTCGCCGGCTATGCGCTGGCGGATCCCGACTATGTCGGCCGGCTGCCGGCCAAGCTCGACTGGGGGCCGGCGGCGCCGGTCCTGTGCGCCGGCGTCACCGTCTACAAAGGCCTGAAGGAGACCGAGGTGAAGCCCGGCGAGTGGGTGGCCATCTCCGGCATCGGCGGGCTCGGACACATGGCCGTCCAGTACGCCAAGGCGATGGGCATGCATGTCGCGGCCATCGACGTCCATCCGGACAAGCTCGCGCTGGCTGCCAGCCTCGGCGCCAACATCGTCCTCAATGCGCGCGAAGCCGATCCGGCGCAGGCGCTGCAGAAGCAGATCGGCGGCGTGCACGGCGTGCTGGTGACGGCGGTCTCGCCCAAGGCCTTCGAGCAGGCCTATGGCGCGCTGCGCCCGCATGGCACCATGGCGCTGGTCGGCCTGCCGCCCGGCAGCTTCGCCATGCCGATCTTCGATACGGTGCTGAAGCGCATCACCGTGCGCGGTTCCATCGTCGGCACGCGCCAGGACCTCGAGGAAGCCCTCGAGTTCGCGGGCGAGGGGGCCGTCGCCGCCCACTTCTCCTGGGACAAGCTCGAGAACATAAACGCCATCTTCGAGCGCATGGAAAAGGGCGGCATCGACGGCCGGATCGTCCTCGCGATGGACTGAAGCGCGACGACCTTTGCGGCGGCGCGCTGCTACCCCGCCAGGGAAGAAGCGGCGCCTGCCCGCGCGTCCGCCCGCTCCCCCAGGAACACCAGCCGCGCGAACAGGAGCATGGCGACCAGGACGACGAACGAGCCGCCCGCCGCCAAGGGCACGCCCGAGGGGGTGCCGGTATGGACGAGGCTGACGCCGACCGCCTGCACGACGGTGCCGGCGATCCATATCCAGATCTGGGTGAGCGCGCCCTTGTCGCGCTCCAGCGACGGCCGCAGGCGATAGTAGATCCCGAACAGAAACAGCGACACCCATCCCAGCAGATTGAGATGGGCATGCGCGGGGGCCGCGGAATGATCCTCGGAGATCGCCATGACGAGCCCCCAGATCATCCCCGCGATGACAAAGACCACTGCCGACAGAAAGCAGAGCGACGACGCCTTCATTGTTATTTCCTCCCCATTCGATCCGGTACGATTCTAATGTGCGCGCCAGACAAGCCAAAGCGGGACGCCGAGCGACCTTGGGGAGAAACCGATGGCAGGACAGACCGAGGTGTTGATCGTGGGGGCCGGACCGGTCGGCCTCACCCTGGCCAACGAGCTCGCGCGCTATGGCGTGGCATTCCGCATCGTCGACCAGGCCGCCCAGCGGACCGACAAGTCGAAGGCGCTGGTGCTGTGGAGCCGCACGCTCGAGCTGTTCGATCGTGCCGGCTATGTCGACACGTTCCTGGCCGCAGGCATGAAAGGACACGGCGCCCAGATCACCACCGGCGATGAGACCATCGCGCAGATCAGCCTCGACGCGATCGACAGCCCCTATCCCTATGCGCTGATGATCCCCCAGAGCGAGACGGAGCGCATCCTCGAGGAGCGTCTCGCCAAGCACGGCGTGACGGTCGAACGCAGCGTCACGCTGGAGCGCTTCTCCGAGCGGGAAGGCGGGTTCGACGCCGTGCTGCGCAAGGCATCGGGCGAGACCGAGACGGTGCCGGCCCGCTGGCTCGCCGGCTGCGACGGCGCGCATTCGACGGTGCGGCATGGCCTTGGCCTCGCCTTCGAGGGCACGACCGAGCCCAGCGACTGGTACCTGGCGGACGGCCACATCTCCGGTCTCGAGCCGCAGGATCTGCTGCATATCTTCTGGCACAAGGACGGCATCCTCGCCTTCTTCCCCATCGTCGGCGGGCGCTGGCGCGTCGTCGCCGATGTCGGACCGGCGCAAGGCGAAGGGCGGCGCCCCGATCCCACCCTCGAGGACGTGCAGGCGCTCATGACTGCCCGCGGCTCGAAGGCCGTGATCACCGATCCCTACTGGCTCGCCTCCTTCCGCATCAACGAGCGCAAGGTGGCCCACTACGGCCGCGGCCGCGCCTTCCTGGCCGGCGATGCGGCGCACGTCCACAGCCCGGCCGGCGGCCAGGGCATGAACACCGGCATGCAGGATGCGTTCAACCTCGCCTGGAAGCTGGCACTGGTGATCCGCGGCATCTGCAAGCCGGCGCTGCTCGACAGCTACTCGATCGAACGCAGCGCCGTCGGCGACATGGTGCTGCGCAACGCCAGCCGCATGACCGAGGCGGCGGTGATGCGCAATCCGATCGCACAGGGGCTGCGCAACGCCGTCGCACGATTCGCGCTCGGCTTTCCGCAACTGCAGCACCATGCCGCCAACACGCTGGCCGAAGTCGACATCGCCTATCCCGACAGCCCGCTGACGGCGGGCAAGTCCCATGGCGGCAAGGGCCGGAAGGCAGGCGACCGCTGGCGTGGATCGCTGCCCGCCGACGACAGCACGCCGCGCTTCATTGCCATCGGGCCGGCAGAGGCCGTTTCAGGCCTGCAGGCCAGGTTCCCGCAGCTGATCCAGGCCGTACCGGCAAAAGAGGCCGTCGATGCGGGTGCGCTAAGCCTCGTGCGGCCGGACGGCTATGTCGGCTTTGCCGGCGCGGCTTCGGACGGCGAAGCCGCGGCGGCCTATCTGCAGGCGCTCGCCGCGCAATAGCCGCGGCTCACGCCGCGAGATTGAGGGCGATCGAGACGCGCTCGGCCGTACCGCGATAGGGCCTGACCTGATGCAGAACCCAGGACGGGAACATCACCAGGCGGCCGACCTTGGGACGGAAGCGCTCGGTGGTGCCAGCGGTCATCGTGCCCGCGATGCGCAGGTGCGGCGCGTTCATCACCGGCAGCGGGCCGCGCGGATCGATGAATTCGAGCTCGCCGCCCAGCGTGGGATCGGCATCGATGCCGCCGTCGTCGACATAGTAGACGCCCGACCAGAAAGCCCCGGGATGGGAATGGAGGTCGTTGGCATCGCCGCTGCGGTTGACGTTCGCCCACATGTTGGCGATCCAGGTCACGGCGAAGTAACCAGGATAGGGTCCCTGTCCGGCCACCCCCTTGGTGTCCGTCGTCAGGCGGTTGGCGACGTTGCGTGCGTAGGCCAGAAGCTGGATTGCCGCCGGCCCACCCCACCGATCCATGTCCCATGACGACTGCCAGCCGCCCCTGTTGGTCTTCTCCGCCGTGGGCTGCGAGCGCTCGCGTTCCTCGATTGCCTTGCGCAGCTCCGCGTTCAGCCTGGAGGCATCGGGCACCTCGAAGAGAACGATCGGCGTCGGAAACAGCGGAACGATCTGCGGCTGCTGCATGGGTGCGTTCATTATTGGTAAGTTCATCGGGGCATTTTACATCCGAAGCACGGCGCCAACGCTGCGGACGAAGTTCAGACCAGCCATGTTCAGGCATGGCTACTCTTCACGCAGCCGTGAGAGACGTTTCCGGCGCGGATATGGTGTGCAGTGAGGTCAGCGCCAATTCACGGCGTGTATCACTTGTCCGTGATACGGGCCGCCGAAGCCGCAAGTGCGGCCGGTCTGCACAACCGATGCTAGCTATGGAACGGCGTACCAGGCCAGGCCACCTTTCGGCCTGACCCGGTACAGGTGATCGGCGTGACGCCCGACCGGCTATTCCGCCGCCGTCTTCATGCGCAGCTTCGCGGTCTCCACCTCGTCGACCTTGAAGTCTGCCGTCAGCACGACGCCGTAGAACTCGCGCGCCTTCTCGAGCGACACGAGCCCCTTCTCGACATCCTCGGCCACCTTCTCGGCGGGGCGCTTCATCGGATCGCCATAGCCGCCGCCGCCCGGCATGGAAACGCGCAACCGCTCACCCACCGGGATCGACGAGTGCGCCTTGGGCGGAAGGACCTTGCCCGACACCAGCTCGACCCGACCGGTCGTGCCGTCCCGCCCGCCATGCCGTCCGCGCGGCGGGAAGACGACGCGGTCGAAGGAGGTCGAGATCGCGAACGGCTTGTTCTCCGCCGTCTCGATCTCCATCACCTGGCCCAGTCCGCCGCGATACTCGCCCGCACCGCCCGAATCGGTGCGGTATTCCTTGCTCCAGATCAGCACTGGCGCGTTGGTCTCGGTGATCTCGACCGGCACATTGCGCACGCCGCTTGGGAAGGCGGTCGCCGACAGGCCGTCGAGCTTGGGCCGCGCGCCCGTGCCGCCGGAATGGAAGCCGGTGACGTTGAAGGAAGTCGCGTCCTTCAGCGTCTCGGCATCGGCGTCGACGCGGCCCATGCCGCCCATCAGCCGGACGTTCCAGAGGCACGACGTGCCCTCCGCCGGCACGCCGTCCGGCAACGCCTGCGTCAGGCAGCCGAACACCACATCGGGCAGCATCTGGCCGATGATGCTCCGGCCCGCGACCGGCGCGGGATGCTTGGCGTTCAGGATGCAGCCTTCGGGTGCAGTGACGCGGATCGTCGCGAGCGAGGCGGCGTTGTTCGGCACGTGCGGCGCCACGATGCACTTCACGCCGAACGAGGTATAGGCCTCGGTGTAGCAGAGCGGCACGTTGATGCCGAACGGCACCACACCCGCGGACCCCGCGAAGTCGACGTCGATGCCCTCCGGCCCGATCGTGAGCTTGGCCTTGAGCTCCATCGACTTGCCGTTGATGCCGTCCACCATCATCGAATTGTAGTAGGTGCCGTGCGGCAGCTTGTTGATGGCGGCGAGGCTGGCTTCGCGCGAATGGTCGAGGACGTGCTTGGCGAGATCGTCGAGATGCTCCAGCCCGAACTCATCCATCATCGCGACCAGCCGCTTGCCGCCCACCTCGTTGCTGGCGATCTCGGAGTAGATGTCGCCGATCACCTGCACGGGCTCGCGCACATTGGCCTTGATGATGTCGATCAGCCACTCGTTGACCTCGCCGCGATCGACGATCTTGGTGATCGGCAGGTAGATGCCCTCCTCGTAGACCTGCCGCGCCTCGCCGATGATGCCGCGGCCGCCAATATCGACGACGTGCAGCGTGCAGGCGAACAGGCCGACCGGCTTGCCATGCCGGAAGGTCGGCGTGACGATCACGATGTCGTTGAGATGGCCTGTGCCCTGCCACGGATCGTTGACGATGAAGGCGTCGCCCTCGTTCATCTTCTCGAGCGGGATCTTGTCGAGCACGTAGCCGGTGCTCATGGCCATCGAGTTGACGTGGCCCGGCGTGCCGGTGACGGCCTGGGCCAGCATGCGGCCCTTGGTGTCGTAGACGCCGGCCGAGAGATCGCCCGCCTCGCGCGTCGCCGTGCCGAAGGCGGTGCGCACCAGGGTCTGCGCCTGCTCCTCGACGACGGAGATCAGGCGGTTCCACATCACCTGGTATTCGATGCGGCTCAGCGGATGGTTGGACCTGCTGCTCATTGCGCGGCCTCCTGGAGCGTGGCGGATTTCGGCGCGGCCTTGGCGGTGAGCCGGATCGCGCCCGACGGATCGAGCGCGGCCGTAAAGCCCGCAGTGACGATGGTGGTGGTCTCGTCCTCGGCGATGACGGCGGGACCGGAGATCGTATCACCCGGCTTGAGTTTCGACCGTCGATGCACCGGCACCGACGCGAACTCCCGCAGCATCGGATTGAACAGATTGCGGACCTCTTCGGACCGTGGGCCTGCGGCCCGCTCGGGTTCCTGCGGCGAGCCCGAGGCTCGCGGTCCTGACGGAACCTGGTCCGCCGCCCGCCCCGGCGCCGGCGCCTCGGCGCGCAGGATCCAGCCCACGACCTCGACATCGAGCGCCGGCACGACGCGGCTGAACAGGGCACGGTAGCCGGCCTCGAAGCGGCGCTTGAGCTCGGCCACGGAGTCGGCGGTGAAGGGACCGTCGGGCAGCGGCACCAGGATCTCGTGGCCCTGGCCCGCATAGCGCATGTCGGCGCTGCGCGTGATGGTGATCGGCGCGTCGCCCGAGCCCAGTTTCACGACGTCGGTCGCCTCCTTTTCCATGGCTGCGAACATCGCGTTCACGTCCGCGGGATCGAAGGTCGACAACCGCACGAAGCGGCTGCGTACCACCTCGAAGGCGATGGGTGCGCGCAGGAAGCCGACCGCCGAGCCGACACCGGCGCTGGCGGGGATCAGCACATCGGCGATGCCGAGCTTCTCGGCCAGGCGTGCCGCATGCAGCGGCGCGCCGCCGCCGAAGGCGATCAGGGTGCGGCCATCGAGCTCCGCGCCGCGTTCCACCGCATGCACACGCGCAGCGTTGGCCATGTTCTCCTCAACCACTTCGGAGATGCCGAACGCGGCGAGCGTCGTGTCGAGTTCGAGCGGCTGGCCGACGTGGCTGTCGATGGCCGTGCGGCTCAGACCGGCATCGAGCATGATGGAACCGCCGGCAAAGCGGTCGGGATCGATGCGGCCCAGCACGACATTGGCGTCGGTGACGGCGGGTTTCGTGCCGCCGAGCTTGTAGCAGGCCGGCCCCGGATCGGAGCCCGCGCTCTCGGGTCCGACGGTGATGCGCTTCATGGCATCGACGCCCGCCAGCGAGCCGCCGCCGGCGCCGATCTCGACCATCTCGATCACCGGGATGCGCACCGGCAGGCCGCTGCCCTTCATGAAGCGATAGCGGCGGTCGACCTCGAAGCTGCGCGAGGCCATCGGCTTGCCGTCGTCGATGATGCAGATCTTGGCCGTGGTGCCGCCCATGTCGAAGCTGAGGATGCGGTCGATGCCGAAGCGCTCGGCAATCCAGGTCGAGAGGATCACGCCGCCGGCCGGACCCGATTCGACGAGGCGGATAGGGAAGCGGATCGCCGTCTCCAGCGTCGTGAGGCCGCCACCCGAGGTCATCAGCAGGACGGGACAGCGGAATCCCGCCTTCTCCATGCGGCTGCGCAGCCGCTCGAGATAGTCCGCCATCAGCGGCTGCACGTAGGCATTGGCGCAGGTGGTCGAGAAGCGCTCGTACTCGCGCACCTCGGGACAGACCTCGCTCGACAGCGAGATGCGTACATTCGGCAGTTTGGCTGCCAGGATCTCGCCGGCGCGCTTCTCATGCGCGGGATTTGCGTAGGAGTGCAGGAAACCGACCGCGATCGCCTCGACACCTTTTTCCTTCAGCGTGTCGGCCAGCGCCTCGACCGCCTTCTCGTCGAGCGGCAGGCGGACACTGCCCCTGGCGTCCACGCGCTCGGGCACGGTGAAGCGCAACGTACGCGGCACCAGCGGCTCGGGCTTCTCGATGAAGATGTCGTACTGCTCGAAGCGGTTCTCCTGCGCCATCTCGATCGAATCGCGGAAGCCCTGGGTCGTCACCAGCGCCGTCTTCGCCCCCTTGCGCTCGATGATGGCGTTGGTGGCGAGTGTGGTCCCGTGCACGATCAGGCTCACCTGCCCCGGCTCGATCGATCCGAGCTTCAGGGCCCGCAGCATGCCTTCCAGCACGCCGTCCTCGGGCGCCGCCTTGGTGGTCAGCACCTTGGCAGAGAAACGCGCCTCCCCCGTCTCCAGCACCACGTCGGTGAAGGTGCCGCCGATATCGACAGCAAGACGGATCGACTCAGGCATAGTGACAGGCGGCATGATGTCCTTCTCCCAGAGGGCGGAGCACGGGCTCCTCGGCGCGGCAGCGATCAGTCGCGGCCGGGCAGCGTGAATGGAAACGGCAGCCCCTCACCTGCTCGGTCGTCACGAGCTCCCCCTTGATCGGCGGCTCACCGCGCTTGTGCGTCGGATCGGCCGACGGCAACGCAGCGAACAGCGCCTTGGTGTAGGGGTGGCGTGGGTCCCGCCACAAGGTGGCATACGAGGCGCTTTCCACGATGCGGCCGAAATACATGACCAGCACGCGGTCGGCGAAATAGCGCACGACGCCTAGATCGTGGCTGATGAAAAGGTAGGCGAGGCCAAGCTCGCGCTTGAGGTCGACCAGCAGGTTCAGGATCTGCGCCTGGATCGAGACGTCGAGGGCGGAGACCGGCTCGTCGCAGACGATCAGCGCCGGCCTCAGGATCAGCGCGCGTGCGATGCCGATACGCTGGCGCTGGCCGCCCGAGAATTCATGCGGATAGCGATCGAGCGAATCGACCGGCAGGCCGACCTTGGCGATGGTTTCGTGCACACGCCGGTCGCGCTCGGCGGCGTCGCTCACCCGATGCACCCTGAGTGCCGTATCCAGCAGGGCGCGGATCGTGTGGCGCGGGTTGAGCGAGCCGAACGGATCCTGAAAGACCATCTGCATGCGCCGCCGGTGCGGTGCCATGGCACGGTCGCCAAGCCGGGTGATGTCGGCGCCGTCGAGTTCGATCGTGCCCTCGGCCGAGGGCACCAGGCGCAGGACGGTCTTCCCGAGCGTGGACTTGCCGCAACCGGACTCGCCCACCAGCCCCACCGTCTCGCCGCGCCCGACCTCGAAGCTGACGCCGTCGACCGCGCGCAGCACCTGCTTGCCCACGGCGTAGCGGGTGTGAAGGTCGCGGACGGAAAGCAGGGGGGTCATCGCCTCTTGTCCCCTCACCTGGCCTCTCCCCCCAGCAGGGGAGAGGAATGGGACGAAACCGTCACCGGACAGGCAACCGCGCGTTCGTCGCCGAGCCCGACCAGCGGCGGCACGGCCTGACGGCAAGCCGGTTGCGCAACGGGACAGCGCGGCGCGAAGGAGCAGCCGGCCTGACCCGCCGCCGAGCCGACGTTGCCCGGAATCTCGGTCAGCCGGTGGGTCGAATAGTGCTCGTCGGCATCGACGTCGACCCGCGCGCCCAGCAGGCCGCGCGAATAGGGATGCAGGGGCGCGGCGAAGAACGGCTCGATGCCAGCCTGCTCGACGATGCGGCCAGCATACATGACCGCGATGCGGTCGGCCCATTGCGCCACCACGCCGAGATCGTGGGTGATCAGCAGCACCGCCATGCCGAGCCGATGACGCAGATCGTCGAGGAGATCCAGCACCTGCGCCTGCGTCGTCACGTCGAGCGCCGTGGTCGGCTCGTCCGCGATCAGCAGCTTGGGCCGGCAGGCGACGGCCATGGCGATCATCACACGCTGGCGCATGCCGCCAGAGAGATTGTGCGGATAGTCGTCGATGCGGCGGTGCGCATCGGGGATGCTGACGAGATCGAGCAGCTCGACCGCCCGCGCGCGGGCCGCCTTGCGCGACAGCTTCTCGTGGCGGCGGATCACCTCGGCGATCTGCAAACCGATCGACAGGACCGGATTGAGCGAGGTCATCGGCTCCTGCTGGATCAGCGAGACCTGCGCACCGCGCACCTCGCGCATTTCCGACTCCGACAGCGCCAGGAGATCGGCGCCTTCGAGCAGAATGCGGCCCGAGACGACGCGCGCATTGGGCGGCAGCAGCCGCATCACCGAGAAGGCCGTCACCGACTTGCCGCAGCCCGACTCGCCCACCAGCGCCAGCGTCTCGCCGGCCGCGAGGGAGAAGCTCGCCTCGCGCACCGCGGCATGACCGGGGAAAGCGACGGAGAGCCCGTCGACGGAAAGAAGCGGCATCGCCGGCCCCCTCACCCGACCTCTCCCCTTGGCAGAGGAAAGGAACACGAGCCGAGAGCATGGCCAAGAGGGCAACGCACGGCGGCGATCACGGCTCGGTCCTCGGGTTGAGGATCTCGTTCAGGCCGTCGCCCACGAGATTGAGAGACAGCACGGCAAGCGCGATGGTGGCGCCGGGCAGTGCGGTCAGGAACCAGGCGGTGCGCAGCTGATCGCGGCCGTCGCCGATCATCCCGCCCCAGCTCACGACGTTGGGATCGCGCATGTTGAGGAAAGAGAGCCCGGCCTCGGTCAGGATCGCATTGGCGATCATCACCGACGCCGCCACGATCACCGGCGGCAAGGCATTGGGCAGGATCTCCTGCACGATGATGCGCAGCCGCGAATAGCCGAGACTGCGCGCCGCCATGACGAAGTCGGATTCGCGCAGGGAGCGGAATTGCGCCCGCACCAGCCGGGCCACGGTCGGCCACGAGGCGAGCCCGATCGCCAGCGCGATCATCGGCATCGACGGTTCGGCGATCGCTACGATCACGATCACCAGGATGAAGGTCGGCGTGGTCTGGAACAGTTCGATCAACCGCGTGAGCACGGTGTCGACCCAGCCGCCGAAGAAGCCGGCAAGCGAACCCACCGCCATGCCGATGGCCAGCCCGATCGCGGCCGAGGCGACGCCCACCAGCAGGGAGGCGCGCGTGCCGTACACCAGCTGGGCCAGCACGTCGCGGCCGAGGGAATCGGTGCCGAGCGGAAATTCGGCGTCCTGACCGGGCCACAGCAGAGGCTGTCCCACCATGTCTTGCGGATCGCCGGGAAAGAGCAGGCCCGCGAACAGCGCCAGGAGCACGAAGACGGCCAGGATGCCCGCGCCGGCGATGAAGGTGGGGTTGCGCAGGAAGGCGCGCAGGCGGCGGCGACGGCGCGATGCCGCGCGGCCGGAGGTGTCGGTCCGGGCCGGCACGACGACGGGCTGTTCAGCCTGCACACTCATCAGGCGGACCCGATGCGCGGATCGAGCCAGGCGTGCAGCAGGTCGATCAGCACGTTGGCCACGATCACCACGAAGGAGGAGAGCAGCAGCACTCCCAGCAGTACGGCATAGTCGCGCCCCAGGACGGCCTCGAGCGTCAGCCGCCCCATGCCTGGCCAGCCGAACAGCGTCTCGACCACCACCGCGCCGCCCAGCAGGTTGCCGAGATGCATGCCGGCCACCGTGGTGACCGGGACCAGCGCATTGCGCAGCGCGTGACGGAGTTGAATCAGGAGTGGATGCAGTCCCTTGGCCTTGGCCGTGCGCATGAAATCCTGGCGCTGCACCTCGAGCATCGCCGCCCGGGTGAGGCGGGCATAGACCGCAACGAAGAAGGACGCGAGAGCCAGTGCTGGCAGAACGAGATGTGCCAGCCGGTCGCTCACCATGGCAAAGCCGGTGAGATCGGCGCCGATTGTCTCGTTGCCGTCGCTCGGCAGCCAGCCCAGCTTCACCGAGAACAGCACCACCGCCATCAACCCGACCCAGAAGCCCGGCATGGAATAGAAGAGCAGCACGATCACCGACAGCACGCGGTCCGGCCATCGGCCCGCCCACGCCGCCATCACCGCGCCGAAGACGATGCCCAGCACCAGGGCGAGTGCCAGCGCAGTTACCATCAGCAGAAGCGTGTTGGGCAGGCGCGCCATGATCAGGTCGGCCACCGACGTGTTGAAGCGCGGCGAGAAGCCGAGGTCGAGATGTGCCAGATGGCCCAGAAAGTTCAGGAGCTGCGTCAGCACCGGTTGGTCGATGCCGAACTGGTGTCGCAGCGCCGCCACCGTCTCCTCGGTTGCCGACCCCGCTTCGGTCGCCATCACGTCCGCCGCGTTGCCCGGCATGAGCTGCAGAAACAGGAAATCGAGCACGATGATGCCAAGCACCGTCGGTCCGGCGTGGACTGCCGTCCGCTTCAGCGTCGCCGCGATGCGCCGGCCCATCCTCATGTCAGGCCGCCCCTCCCTCCTTCCGGCGGAAGGGCGCCGGGGAGAGTGCGACCGCTAGGCATCCAGCCAGACCTGCGCCATGTTGGCTTCCACGCCATCGGCCGTCAGCGAATCGGCGTGCACGCGCTTGTTCTTGATCGTGAGATAAAGCGGCTGATAGAGGCTGATGTCCGGGATCTCCTCGGCAATGATCTTCTGGAACTCGACGAACATCGCCTTGCGCTTGGCCGGATCGATCTCCACCGCCGCGCCCTCCAGCAGCGCATCGACCTTCGGGTTGACGTAGTGCGAGCCGTTGGAGAACGGCACCCCCTTCTTGAAGTTCTTCGACCAGTAGATGCGCTGCACGCCGACCGTCGGATCGAACAGGTTCGAATGACCGTTGTACGTGAAGTCGAAATCCCGGTCGGTATAGATGCGCCTGGCGAAGGTCGGCAGATCCTGCGAGCGGACCTCGACGGTGATGCCGATGCGCGCCAGCACGGCCCGGACGTATTCGCAGGTACGCCGGCCTTCGTCGCCGATCGGGTTGTAGTCCATCGGGACCTTGAAGCGGATCTTGTCGGGGCCGCGCTTGAAGCCCGCCTCGTCGAGGAGCTGCTCGGCCTTCTTCAGGTCGTACTTGTAGGGGCTCGGCGTCGGATCGTGGAACTCCTTCAGGCCCGGCGCGATCGGCGAGTAGCTGATCGTGCCGTAGCCGTAGGCAACCACCTTGAGCAGGGCCGCACGATCGATGCTGTGCGCAATCGCCTGCCGCACCTTGAGATGCTTGAAGTACTGGCTGTCCAGATTGAACTGCAGAAGCTGGACATTGTAGGAGTAGCTCGTGCCCTTCGTCTCGAACACGAGATTCGGCAGCTTCTTCAGCCGCTCGATATCGGAGAGCGCCACGGGCGTGCGGTAGCCGATGTCGCCCGATCCGTTTTCGAAGGCGATCGAGCGCGCGCCGGGATCGGGCACGAACTTGCAGACCATGCGGTCGATGCGCGGCAGGTCGGGATTCCAGTAGTTCGGATTGCGTTCGTAGATGACGTGGCTGCCGCGCACCCACTCCTTGAACAGGTAGGGACCGGTGCCGATCGGCGCGTTGCCGTTCTTGTTGGTGCGTGGATCCGTGCCTTCGTAGATGTGGCGCGGGACCATCGGCGATTCGGCTGCCGTCAGCGCCTTGATGAGATAGGGCGCGGGCTTGTTGAGCTCGATCACCGCGGTGAGCGGATCTGGCGTCTTCACTTCCGCGACATTGGCGAAGGTATTGCGACCGCGCGGATGGACGGTCTTCAGGAGCTGGATCGAGTAGGCGACGTCGGCAGAGGTGAAGGGCTTTCCATCATGGAACTTCACGTTGGGCCGCAGCTTGAACGTATAGGTCTTGCCGTCGGGGCTGATCGACCATTCGGTCGCGAGCGACGGACGCGGGTTGATGTCGTAGTCGTACTCGAGCAACCCTTCGGTAACCTTGGCGCTGTTGGTAAGCGCCGACGTCGCCGTGGTCGTGAGAGAAACCAGAGTGTTCGGTTCGCTGGTCTGCAGGAAGTTGAGCGTGCCGCCCTTCTTCACGGCCGGAGCCTGGGCGAAGCTACGCGTTCCGCCCAGCGCAAGGGCCGAAAGACCCGCAAGTGTCGCACGTCGTGTAGGACGGAATCCGACAGTCATGATCGTGCATCCTCAACAAATAGAACGGATAAGCGTAGCCCCAGACACCAAGTCGCGCAGCAAAATGCAGGCCACGAGACAAGAATCTTCTTTGGCGCTCGAAGATAGCGCGTTCATTCTCCAGAGACGGCGAATGTTGGAAATGATTTCCACACGCGACGCATTCGCATCAGAATATAGAAACGCGGGACGCGCCCGGTAATGTAACCATGAGACGTCCGGGCGCGAAAAGGGGTTCGTGATGACATTGCCAGTGCCAACGCTTGATCACGTCGTGATCAATGCGCGCGACGAGATGGACCGCGCCGCCGACGTCTATCGACGGCTGGGCTTCACGCTCACGGAGCGCGGGTACCATTCGCTCGGCTCCATGAATCACCTGGCGATGTTCGGCACGGACTATCTCGAGTTGATCGCCGTGCCGAAAGACGCAACGTCAGGTCGTCTCGACCTGCTCAACTTTTCCTTTGGACTCAACGGACTGGTGTTTGGCAGCGAGGATTCGGCCGTCACCTACGCGGAGCTCAGCAAAGCGGGCGTCCCCGTCGAGCCGCCGGTCGAATTCACGCGGCCCGTCAAATACGAAGGCGGCCAGGGCGACGCGCGCTTCCGCACCGTGCGCATGAAGGCCGGCGTTGTGCCCTATGGGCGGGTCTATTACTGCCACCACTTCACACGCGATCTGGTATGGCGCGATGAGTGGCGCCACCACAGGAACGGCGTCGTCGCCGTGGCCCGCGCCATCATCGTCGAGCCCGATCCGGCGAAAGGCAGCAAACTTTATGAGGACATGTTCGGCACCGAGGCCGTGCGCGCCATTCCAGGCGGAAAGACCGTGATCGTCGGCAATTCGCGCTTCGACATCGTCACCGAGGCGGCGCTCAAGGAACAGTTCGGGGACGCCGCTCCCGCCGCCGAGGGTCGCGCCGCTTACATGGCGGGCCTGACCTTCCGCACCACCTCGCTCGCCAAGGCGGCCCGCGCCTTGCAGGACGGAACGATTGCCGGCGTGAAGCAGGACAGTGGCCGCCTCGTCGTTCCGGCGAAGGAAGCCATGAACGCCGTGCTGGAGTTCATCGAATAGGACGAAGCCGAGATGAAGTGGAACAATCAGGGCGATGCGATCTCCCGCGAAGTGCCGGGCGACAACCCGGCACTGGTCGATGCGGGAGGCGATGGCAGTGAGCGCACCTATACCTATGACGACCTGATCCGGTTGAGCGGCGCGGTCGCACGCGGCCTGCTGAAGCGCGGGCTCAAGCGCGGCGACCGCGTGGCGATCCTGTCGGCCAACCGCGCCGAGTTCCTGTTCACCTTCCTGGGCACCATGCAGGCGGGACTCGTCTCGGTGCCGGTGAACTGGAAGCTGCCGGCCGAGACCGTCGCCTACATCGTGGGCGACTGCGACGCCAAGCTGGTGATCGGCGACGATGCCCGTCTGCCGCTGGCGCCCGACAGTGTTCCCAAGATCTCCTTCGACAGGGACTTCGCGACCTTCATCGACGAAGGTCAGTTCACGCCGGTCGAGATGAAGCCCGAGGAACCGGCGATGTTCCTCTACACCTCCGGATCGACGGGCCGCCCGAAGGGCGTGGTCCTGTCCCACTACTCGCACATCTGGGCGATGAGCCAGCGGCCGCGCCGGCCCGGCCCGTACGGGGCGCGCTCGCTGGTCGCAGCGCCGCTCTATCACATGAACGGCCTCGCCATGTGCCAGACCACCTTCAGCCAGGGCGACACCGTGGTGCTGCTGCCGCAGTTCACGACCAGGAGCTACATCGAGGCGGCCGCCAAGCATCGCGTCGCGTTCCTCACCTCGGTGCCGACCATGATCGCCATGATGCTGCGCGAGAAGGACCTGCTGGCGAAGAACGACCTGTCGGCCGTCGAGGCCGTGCGCATGGGCTCCGCGCCCATCACCCAGTCGCTGATCGACCAGGTGCGCGCCGTCTTCCCCAAGGCGCAGATCAGCAACGGCTACGGCACCACCGAGGCGGGCCCGGTCGTCTTCGGCCCGCATCCCGACGGCCTTCCGCAGCCCGAGCTGTCGACCGGCTATCCGCATCCGGCGGTCCATCTCCGCCTGGTGCGCGACGGCCGCGAGGTCGAGGATGAGGGCGTCCTGGAGATGAAGTGCGGCGCGCTGATGACGCACTATCACAACTTGCCCGAAGCGACGGCAAAGGCGATGACGCCGGACGGCTTCTATCGGACGGGCGACGTGTTCCGCCGCGACGAGAACGGGTTCTTCTTCTTCGTCGGCCGTGCCGACGACATGTTCGTGTGCGGCGGGGAGAACATCTATCCCGGCGAGGTCGAGAAGATGCTCGAGCGTCATCCCGGCATCCACCAGGCCGCCGTCCTGCCGGTGCCCGACGAGCTCAAGGGCCAGAAGCCGATCGCCTTCGTCGTGCGCGCCAACGGCACAGACCTCGACGAGCAGGCGGTGAAATCCTACGCGCTCGCCAACGCGCCCGCCTACCAACACCCGCGGCAGGTGTTCTTTGTCGAAGAGATGCCGCTGGCCGGCACCAACAAGATCGACAAGCGCGCCCTCGCCAGACTGATCCCAACCGGAGGAGATACTCACTAATGAAAGCTGCTGTCGTTCGCGAACATGGCGGGCCCGATCGGCTCAATTTCGAGTCGAACTTTCCCGATCCGACGCCCGGCGAGGGCGATGTGATCGTGGCCGTGAAGGCCTCCTCGCTCAACTATCACGATGTCTTCACCCGCCGCGGCATGCCCGGCATCAAGGTGCCGATGCCCGCGATCATGGGCCTCGACGTCGCCGGCGAGATCGCCGAAGTGGGTCCCGGCGTCACCGGCTGGAAGAAGGGCGACCGCGTGCTGGTCGATCCCATCAACCGTGTCGAAGGCGGGCTTATGGGTGAGACGGTGCACGGCGGGCTGGCCGAGCTCTGCAAGGCGCGCGCGCACCAGCTCATCAAGATCCCCGATGGCGTGTCGTTCGCCGATGCCGCCGCACTGCCCGTCGCCTACGGCACGGCACTGCGCATGATGGTGACCAACGGCCACGTCGCCAAGGGCGAGAAGGTGCTGATCCTCGGCGCCTCGGGCGGCGTCGGCGTGTGCTGCCTGCAGCTGGCCAAGCTCGCCGGCGCCGAGGTGATCGCCTGCGCCGGTACCGACGCCAAGGCCAAGCGCCTGGCCGAGCTGGGCGCCGACAAGACGATCAACTATGTCACCAGCGACTTCCAGGACGAAGTCTACAAGCTCTACGGCAAGCCGACGCGGCGCGGCGGCGGCACCGATCGCGGCGTCGACGTGGTGGTGAACTACACCGGCGGCGATACCTGGGTGAAGTCGCTCAAGGTGCTGAAGGTCGGCGGGCGGCTGCTCACCTGCGGCGCCACCGCGGGCTACGATCCGAAGGAGGACATCCGCTTCATCTGGACCTTCGAGCTCAAGGTCCTGGGCTCCAACGGCTGGATCCGCTCCGACATCGAGACGCTTCTGAAGCTCGTGCAGGAAGGCAAGCTGAAGGTGCTGATCGACAAGGTCTTCAAGCTCGAGGAGGCGCGTGAAGCCCTGCGCGTGATCGAGGACCGCGAGGTGTTCGGCAAGGTCGTGGTGGCGCCATGAGCGAGGCACCCAAGCCGCTCACGGGCGCGGAGATGCAGGCGATGCTCGACCACTCGCCCTTCATCTCCTTCCTCGGCCTCGAGGTCACCGAGGCCGATCCCGCGAAGGAGCAGGTCACGATGGTCTGCGCCATGAAGCCCGAGTTCGAGCGCGGCAAGGGCAGCGGCCAGTGGCACGGCGGTCCGATCGCGGCGATCATCGACACGGTCGGCGACTACGCGCTGGTGATGGCGCTGCGCCGCGGCCTCCCGACGGTGAACTTCCGCGTCGATTACCTGCGCCCGGCGATCAAGACCAAGCTGATCACGACGGCCAGGGTCCGCCGCGCCGGCAAGAGCGTCGGCGTCGTCGATGTCGATGTCTTCAACGAGCAGAACGTCCTGCTCGCGGTCGGACGCGCGACCTATTCGACGCTGCCGGCCTAGCGCTACACAAGGTACGCAGTTTGCTTCCGTCGTCTTGGGAATGGGGAACATGGGGAACAAGGAGGGTGTGATGAACCAGATTTCGCGTCGCGTTTTCGGGACGGGCGTGCTCGCCACCGGTCTCGTCGGCAGCCTCGTGCACAGCTCGCGCGCACAGGGCGAGCCGAAGCGCGGTGGCACACTGGTCGCCACCTGGGGCGGCGGCGAGCCGCAGGCCTGCTACGTGCCGGCCGGCGGCGGCTCCAGCCCCACCTTCTCCTCCTCGAAGCTCTTCGAGCGCCTCGGCAACCGCAAGATGACAGGCGAGTTCGTGGGCGAGCTGGCCGAGGAATGGAAGCCCGCGCCGGACTTCAAGTCCTACACGGTGAAGATCCGCAAGGGCGTGAAGTTCCACGACGGCAAGCCGATGACCGTCGACGACGTCATCTACTCCGTCAGCGAGATCTGGAAGAAGTACGCCGCAGCACCGGCTCTCAGCGACTTCGCCGGCATCGAAACCTCCGGCGACGACGCCGTGGTGTTCAAGTTCAACAAGCCGACGCCGGAGTTCTTCTTCGCCTCGCTGCTCTGCGGCAACGTGAACTACATCGTGCCCAAGCATGTCTATGCGGGCACCGATCCCGTCACCAATCCCGCCAACAATGCGCCGATCGGCACGGGCCCGTGGAAGTTCAAGGAGTGGGTCCGCGGCAGCCACTTCGAATATGTGAAGAACGAATCGTACTGGCGGCCGGGCTTCCCCTACATGGATCGCCTGATCATCCGCTATGTCCGCGATCCGGCCGGCCGTGCCGCCGCCATCGAGGCCGGCGAGATCCATATCGGCGTGTTCAACCCCATCGCGCCGCCGGACATCAAGCGACTGACTGCGACCGGAAAGTTCGTCGCGACGTCGAAGGGCTACGAAGAGAGCGTCTGGGCGACGACGCTCGAATGCAACATGCGCAACCCCGTCTTCGCGAAGACCGAGGTGCGGCAGGCGATGTTCCACGCCATCGACCGCAACCTGATCGCCAAAACCGTCTATTACGGCTACGCGCGGCCGGGCACGGGCCCGATCTTCTCGCCGAACAAGGAATTCTTCACGCCCGACACCTACAAGACCGGGTTCGACCCCAAGAAGGCGGCGGCACTGCTCGACGCGGCGGGCTTCCCAAAGAAGGGCAGCGCCAAGCGCTTCACGCTCAACCTCCTGGCGGCCGGCTGGTTCGCCGAGAACGGCAAGATCGGGTCCTACGTGAAGCAGGCGCTGGAGGACGTGGGCGTCGGCATCAACCTCACGGTGCCGGACCGCCCCAGCTCGATCAAGCGCATCTACACCGACTACGACTTCGACCTGGCCATCTCCAACCAGTCGAACCCGTCCGAACCGGTGCCGACGACCACGCAGTACTACACCAGCGACGGCATCAAGAAGGGGATCCCGTTCCGCAACGCGTCGGGCTTCCACACCGACGAGGTCGATGCGCTGGTGGAGAAGATCAAGATCGAGACCGACCCGGCCAAGCGCAAGGCAATGGTGGTGGAATTCCAGAAGATCATCAGCAAGGAAGCGCCGCTGCTGCCGCTGCTGGAGCTGGAATCGACCACCGTCGCCAGCACCAAGGTGCAGAACCACTCGAACGATCCCAACTACCTGGCTGCGAGCTGGCACGACATATGGATGGCGAGCTGAGAACCCGGCCGCACGCCGTCGCCAATCCTCTTCCCCTCGCGAGGGGAAGAGGGCGAAGGCGCGAGCAAGGCCGGCCGGTATCCCCTCACCTCCTCGCCTCTTCCCTTCCCGGGCGGGAGGAACAAGGCTGACAATGGCTTCGACAAGCGGATCGTCCCGCCGCAATGCGGCGCTGCGCCTCCTGAAGCGGCGGCTGCTCCAGGCCATCCCGCTGATGCTGGGCGTGGTCGTAATCAACTTCGTGCTGATCCACCTCGCACCCGGAAGCTTCCTTGAGCTGATGACGGCGGAGAACCAGGTGAGCGATCCGGCCACCGTGGAACTCCTGCGCAAGACCTACGGGCTCGACGACCCGGTCTGGCTGCAGCTCGTCAAGTACATCTGGGCGTTGATGCACCTCGATTTCGGCTTCTCGTACCGGCAGAACATGCCGGTGCTGGACGCGATCTGGGTTGGCCTGCCGGCGACCCTGCTGCTCATGATCTCCAGCATCACGCTCGCCTTCGTGATCGGTGTCGCGGCCGGCGTGGTCGCCTCGGCCAAGGTCCGCACGGTCTGGGACACGGCAGTCTCGGTGGCAGCCATGTTCTTCTTCGCCGCCCCCTCCTTCTGGCTCGGCATCATGATGATCGTGCTGTTCGCCGTGAAGCTCGGCTGGCTACCCGTGAGCGGCATGGAGACGATCGGCGGCGGCGGCGGCGTCCTCGACATCCTCCATCACCTGATCCTGCCGACGCTCGCGCTCGGCCTGTTCTACGCCGCGACCTATGCCCGCGTGATGCGCTCGTCGATGCTCGAGGTGGCGCAGCTCGACTTCGTGCGCACGGCCCGGGCGAAGGGCCTCTCCCGCCGGCGCGTCACCCTCTCCCACGTGCTGCGCAACGCGCTGCTGCCGGTCGTCACTATCCTGGGCGTGCAGATGGGCACCATCCTGGCCGGCAGCGTCGTCATCGAAAGCGTGTTCAGCTGGCCCGGCGTCGGCTCGCTGTTGTTCGACAGCGTGAGTTCCCGAAACTATCCGGTCGTGCTCGGCATCATGGTGCTGGGCTCGCTGGTGGTGATCGCCGCCAACATCGCGGTCGACCTCATCTATATGTGGCTCGACCCCCGCATCGAGATCCGCTGATGGAACGCTTCGCCTTCCTCGGCCGCTTCGCGCGCAATCGCGGTGCGCTTGCCGGCACCGTCATCATCCTGCTGGTGGCGTTCGCCGCGCTCTCGGCGCCGGTCTTCTTCCCGACCGATCCGCTGCGCATGGTGGCGCAGCCGGAGCTGTGGCCGGGCGAGGATCCGGCCTTTCCGCTCGGCACCGATTCGCTCGGCCGCGACATGCTGGCGATGCTGGTGCACGGCGCCCGCGCGACCCTGCTGATCGGCCTGTTCGCGTCGGCCGTAGCGACCCTGATCGGCGTCAGCGTCGGCGCGGCCGCAGGCTATTTCGGCGGCTGGATCGACGAGACGGCGATGCGCGCGGTCGAGCTGTTCCAGACCATTCCGAACCTGATCTTCGTGCTCACGATCGTGGTGATCCTGGGCTCGACGCTGCACAACATCGTCATCGCCATCGGCATCGTGAGCTGGACGCCGATCGCGCGCATGACGCGGGCGGAGTTCCTGGCGCTGCGCGACCGCGAGTTCGTCCAGGCCTGCCGCTCCATGGGCATGGGCGATTTCGGCATCATCGTCCGCGAGATCCTGCCCAACGCGCTGCCGCCGGTGATCGTCCTGTCCTCGCTCGTGGTGGCCGGCGCGATCCTGTTCGAATCGGCGGTGTCGTTCCTGGGCCTCGGCGACCCCAACATCGCGAGCTGGGGACGCCTCGTCGGCGACGGCCGGGAGCTCATCCGTAGCTCCTGGTATATCTGCGCCATCCCCGGCGTCGCAATCATGGTCACGGTGCTCTGCCTCAACCTGATCGGCGACGGGTTGAACGATGCCCTCAATCCCAAGCTGCGGGACCGCTGACATGGCAGCCGTTCCCCTCGAGGTCAGCGACCTGCGGACCACCCTGTTCACCCGCCGTGGCGAGATGAAGGCCGTCGACGGGCTCAGCCTCTCGGTCGGCGCCGGCGAGACCGTCGCGCTGGTAGGCGAGTCGGGCTGCGGCAAGTCGCTGTCGGCGCTTTCGATCATGCGGCTGCTGCCCGATCCGCCGGCGCGTATCGTGGGCGGCGCGGTGAAGCTGAACGGGCGGGACATCGTGCCGCTTTCCGAGGAGTCGATGCTCGACATCCGGGGCAAGGAGATCGGCATGATCTTCCAGGACCCGATGAGCGCGCTCAATCCCGTGGCGACGATCGAGAAGCAGATCGCCGAGGTGGTGATGGCCCATACCGGCCTCGGCCGCTTCCAGGCACGCGCGCGGGCCCATGAGCTGCTGGAGCAGGTTGGCATCCCGGACGCCGCGCGCCGGCTCGACGCCTATCCGCACCAGCTTTCCGGCGGAATGTGCCAGCGCGTGGTGATCGCCATGGCGATCGCCTGCAGCCCCTCGGTCCTGATCGCCGACGAGCCGACCACCGCGCTCGACGTGACCGTGCAGGCCCAGGTCCTGACGCTGCTCAAGCGCCTGCAGGCGGAAGCGGGCATGGCCATGATCTTCATCACCCACGATCTCGGCGTCGTCGCCGAGACCGCCGACCGCGTGGTGGTGATGTACGCCGGACGCAAGGTCGAGGAAGCTGCGGTCGACGACCTCTTCGAGGCGCCCCTGCACCCCTACACGGCCGGCCTGATCGGCGCGACGCCCGTGCCCGGCGCAGTGCGCGCCGAGCGCCTGGCCGACATCCCGGGGATGGTGCCGCCGCTGAACGCACTCCCGCCGGGATGCGCCTTCGCGCCGCGCTGCCCGCGCGCCATGGACCGCTGCCGGACCGAGAGGCCGGCGCTCACCGAGCCGCGCCCCGGGCGCCGCGTCGCCTGCTTCGCGGCCGAGAAAGGCCCGACATGACCGCGCTGCTCACACTGAACAACGTGCATGTCCACTTCAACACCGCGGCGGGCCTGGTGCGCGCGGTGAATGGCGTCAGCCTCGATCTCGGCGCGGGAGAAACGCTCGGCCTGGTAGGCGAGTCGGGCTGCGGCAAGTCCACGCTCGGCAAGGCCATCATGCGGCTGGTGCCGGTGTCCACGGGCGAGATCCGCGTCGAGGGGACCGACATCGCGCAACTGCAGGGCAGCGCCCTCACGGCGATGCGCCGCAAGGTGCAGATGATCTTCCAGGACCCCTACGGCTCGCTCAATCCGCGCTCGACGGTGGGACGCAGCGTCGCGCAGCCGCTTGTCCTCGCCGGCTGGAAGCCGGAGGCCGTCGCCGAGCGTGTCGACACCCTGCTGGGCTGGGTCGGATTGCCCACCGACGCCAAGCAGCGCTATCCGCACGAGTTCTCGGGCGGCCAGCGGCAGCGGATCGGTATCGCTCGCGCGCTCGCCCTCAATCCCCGGCTGATTGTCTGCGACGAGCCGGTATCGGCCCTCGATGTGTCCGTGCGTGCGCAGGTCATCAATCTTCTCGAAGACCTGAAGGCGGAGTTCGGCGTTTCCTATCTCTTCATCAGCCACGACCTCTCGGTAGTGGAGCATATCGCCGACCGGGTCGCGGTGATGTATCTCGGCACGATCGTCGAGATCGGCAGCCGCGACCGCATCTGGCGGCAGCCGCAGCATCCCTACACGAAGGCACTGCTCGCCGCGGCGCCGATTGCCGATCCGAAGCTCGCCCGCACACGCACGCGCACGGTGCTGCAGGGCGAGTTGCCCAGCCCGCTCGAGCCGCCGGCGGGATGCCCCTTCCACTCGCGCTGCCCGATCGCACAGGCACGATGCAAGACGGAGCGGCCGGTTCTGCGCGCGACCGGCGACAGCGCCCAGGCGGCCTGTCACTTCATCTAGAGCGAACTCTCCGCTAGGGTGGCGCCGCTTTGGAATTCAGGGAGCGGCACTTGTTCAGGCGGTGGTTTTTCGCCTTTGTCGGAGTCGGAGGCGTCGCCGTCCTGGCCTATCTGGCCGTGGCCTGGCGCCCCGCCCTCGCGCCCATCGAGCCGCCCTCACCCTCTTCCTTCCCGTCCGGACTCGTCGAGAAAGGCCAAGCTCTGGCGAGCGCCGGCCGCTGCATCGACTGCCACACCGTCCGGGGTGGCCCCACCGGTGCCGGAGGTGTTGCCTTCGAGCGTATGCTGGGCATCGTCTTCTCGACCAACATCACGCCTGACGCGGACACCGGCATCGGACGCTGGTCGCGCGCCGCCTTCGCGCGCGCCCTGCGCGAGGGCATCTCCCGCGACGGCAGCCACCTCTTCCCCGTCTTTCCCTTCGTGCATTTCACCATGCTCAGCGACGGGGATATCGACGCCCTCTATGCCTATCTGATGACGCTGCCGCCGGTGAAGGCCGTCGCTCCCTCCGACAGCATTCCGTTTCCGCTCGACATACGCGCCCTGCAGGAGACGTGGACGGCGGTCTACCTGGAGCCCGGGCCCTACCGCCCGGACCCGTCCCACGACGCGCGCTGGAACCGGGGCGCCTATCTCGTCGAAGGGGTTGCCCATTGCGCCGATTGCCATACGCCGCGCAACCTGTTCGGCGCCGAAGAGCGCGGCCACCCCCTCGGCGGCGCCCCGGTGGGAACCCTGATCGCGACGCCGCTCGATATCACGCCGTCGCCGGCACCATGGACGCAGGCGGAAATGGTCCGCTACCTGCGCAGCGGCGAGAGCGAGACGCACGGCACCGCGCTCGCGGCCATGCAGCGGGTCGTTCTCAGCCTTCGGCCCTTGCCCGATTCCGACATCGAGGCCATGGCGGTCTATCTTGGCAGCCAGATGGCGGCGCGTCCGAACCACGAACGGGCGATGGCAAAAGCCCTGGCCTCGCCCGAGCCGCGCAACGACGACGAACGCCTGGGGGCGCAGCTCTATCTCAACGCCTGCGGACGCTGCCATGAGAAGCCGGGCGCCACGCCGGAGTCGGCACGCGCGCCGATCGGCCTTAGCTCGGCCCTCTGGATGGACGATCCCAACAACTTCCTCCACATCGTGCTGGATGGCATCCAGCGTCAGGATGGACTTCCCGGCCCCACCATGCCGGCTTTCCGCGATGCGCTGAACGACCGCGAGATCGGCGGTATCGCGCAGTTCCTGCGCAGGACGCGCACGACGCTCTCGGCATGGGGCGAGATGCCGGTGATGGTGAAGAAGATGCGCGGCGCATCCGCGCCCTAGACGACGGATCCTGGTTCCGTGTTCGCGCCGCAGACCAGCGTCGCGACGCGCTCGCCGGGCTCGGGACGATAGGCGCCGGACAGGAGGGCCGCGAGGCCCGTCGCGCCGGACGGCTCGGCGATCACGCGCAGTTCTTCCCACAGGGCCCGCTGAGCCGACCGTACGGCCTCGTCGGCAACCAGGACCGAAGCGGCCACGAGCTTGCGGGCAATCTCGAAGTTGGGCGCGCCGATGCGGCTTGCACCAAGGGCATCGGCCGCAATGCCCGAGATCTCGACCTCGACCGGCTGCCCGGCACGCAACGCTTCATGCAGCGTTGGAGTCCCGTGCGTCTCGACGGCGACGATCTTGACCTTGTCGCCGACAGCCGCGGCGCAGCCGGCGACCAGGCCGCCGCCGCCAACCGCCACCAGCAACGTGTCGAAGGGCATCTGCTCGGCAAATTCGAGCGCCACGCTGCCCGCGCCGGCGAAGACCTCGGGATCCTCGTAGGCATGGACGACCAGCGCGCCGGTTTCCGCCGCGCGCTTCTCCGATTCGGCGCGCGCCTCGGCGTAGACCGCGCCAACCTGGGTGACCACGGCGCCATAGCGCTTCAGCCTTGCGACCTTCGTCGGCGCGGCAATCGTCGGCACGAAGATCTCCGCGCGGTATCCGAGCGCGCGGGCGGCATAGGCGACGGCCGCACCGTGATTGCCGCCCGACGCCGCGATCACGCCGGCAGCAGGGGGCTTCGACAGCAGGAGCTTGTGAAAGGCACCGCGTCCCTTGAACGAGCCGCTCACCTGCAGCGATTCGAGCTTGAGTGCGAGCGGCGCGGAGAGGCCGAACGTTCCCGTCGCCAGTTCGAGCGCAGGCGTACGCCTGACATGCGGCCGGATCAGGCTCCAGGCCGCTTCGACGTCGTGCCGCGAGATCATGGGAGACGGCAGCCGTCGACGTGACGCAGGAAGTGATCGAAGTCCGGCGTCCGGGCATGCGGATCCTTCGCATCCTCGTCGTAGCGCCGCAGCCGTACAGCCTCCGCATGCTGAGGATGAGCACGGAACGTCTCGACTTCTTCAGGCGACATCAGCCCGCCTTGCAGCGTCAGGCTGCGCACGGAGTCGGGTGCGAGCTTTCCGAAGTAATCCGATTCGACCGAACAGAGATAGCGCTTGGCGGCAACATGCAGCCGCACGGGCTCGCTCACTTCCGGACTGAAGCGCTCGGCGAGCCAGTCGGCGCCACGCTGTTCGTGCACGTCGTCGACGCCGCGTGCCGCGGGATCCTCGCCCAGGCCGTGGATCATGTGGCCGACGTCGTGCAGCAGCGATGCCAGCACCGTCGCCGGTGAAGCCCCGTCTGCCTCGGCGAGCGCCGCTGCCTGCAGGGCATGCTGAAGCTGGTTGACGTCGCTCAGGCCATAGCGCCGCGTGGCACGGCCGGCGAAGATTTCCAGGAGTTCCTGGCGCAGAGTGTCGCTCATGCGCGCTTCTTAGCACGGACCGCCGGCGCGGGCTTCGGCGGAATGACGGGCTCGTATCCGGGAATCATCGTCAGCGCCTGCTTCACCGGATCGGCCGCCCAGGCGTGTGTAACAAAATCGCCATGAAGTTCGATGCCGCCACAGGAGACGAAGGCCATCGTGCCGGGCGCGAGGCTGTGCGGCAGGCCGTTCGCGAAGGGGATGCGGCGCTTGGCAAGCAGGCTCTGCAGCGTCGCATTCTCTTCGCGGGTCGAATCGGTAAAGGCGCTCAGCATGAAGCCCAGGTGGCGCCGCGCCGTCGCCCAGCCCGCAAACTTCTCCTCGTCGCCGTAGAGCGAGTCCATCAGGATCACGCCCTTCACGCGATAGACGGCGCCGCCGCGCTCGAGTGCGAAGGCCGTCGAAAGATAGCCGCCGCTGTAGGAGACGATGACCACGGACGCGGCGTTGAAGCGCGGCCCGGCGCGCCTGTCGCCATAGAGACGCATCAGCCGCTCGGCTGCCTCATCGATGTAGGTCGCGAAGTGACCCGGCCGCCAGAAATTGCCGGCACTCGAATCGGCCGCATCGAAGGCAAGCTGGGGCGCGACCAGGGCGACGTTCTTGCCCGACTCGGCGATCTGGCGCGGCACCGCCTGACGCTGCATCACGTCGCGCTCGAGCGTGGCCCCCTGCCCGTGGAGGAACACCACGATCAACGATGGAAGGGCGGGATTGAAACCCGCGGGGAGATAGAGCAGCGAACGGCGATCGGAGTAGGTGGTGTCCTCCCAGCACACGTCGCCGCGTAGCGTCGTGTGCCCGCGCCGCCCGCCGTTGCGCACGTCCAGGAAGGGCTTGTTGGTGCCGGGAACGAGCCCGCGATAGGGAAACGGCGAGGCGTTGAACGCCACCAGCTGCGTCTTTGCCTCCTTGAGCGGCTGCAGTCCGGACGCGGTCCTAGCCGGTACCGCCGGCTTGGATGCCGGCCGGGGCGGCTGCTTCTTGGTGGCCTTCTTGGTCGTTCGCGCGCGCGCCGCCGTGGGCAAGAACAGGGCTCCCAGCAGCAGTGCGCGGCGCTTCACGCGGCCTTAAGCCGCGTCTCACCGAGCGGCTTCAGCACGGAGAAGAAGGCAGGCAGCGCGAACAGATAGGCGAACGCCCCCACCAGTACGACGGCCGGCAGGCCGAAGCTGGTCGCCACGATCGGCACCAGCGCCGCGCCGATCACCGAGAAGCAGCCATTTACGCCCCACGCCCACAGGAACATGTGGTCCTTGCCAAGCCGTCCCAGCGCCGTCATGGCAGTCGGCATCGGGAAGCCCATCAGGAAGGCCGGCGGCAACAGCAGCAGCAGGCAGAGGGCGATGCGCAGCAGGTAGGGCAAGGTGCCGATCCAGTCGAGCGCATAGTCGATGGCGAAGGCGTAGAGCGCCAGAATGGCGAAGATCGCGAGGAAGATGCGCGGCATGACGCGGCGCGCGCGATCGAAGAAGCGCTCCGAGGCGAAGGAGCCGAGGCCCGAGAACACCAGCATGCCCGTGATCAGCACCGATGCCGAGACGGTGGCGTTGGAAAGCGCCAGCACGAAGTGGGAGATCATGCCCACCTCGACGATGATGTAGCCCAGCCCCAGGCACAGGAAATAGACCATGGTGCCGAACTTGCCGGGATAGCGGCTGAAGATCGTGCGCCAGCCGAACACCACCGGAAACAGCACCAGCGTGAGGGCGAAGATCGTGGCAATGCCGAGCGTCGCCCACAGCAGGATGTAACCCCATTCATCCTGCACCAGCTCGAGCCGGTCGAGGAACTTCAGCAGGTCCTTCACCTTGATATAGGCCGCGAAGTACGGCTGGTGGTTGGTGAGGATGCGCGTGTCGAACACGTAGCCGTCCGCCACCTTGTCCCAGCCGCCATTGATCAGGAAGTACCAGGCCAGCCGGCCCATGGTGGTCGCCGGCACCAGCGGCGGCGGCGGCGTGCCGTCCTTGGCATCGGAGGCCTGGCTCACCTCCGGCGGCGGCTTGTCATGCGGCTCCTCGCTGCCCGCCTTGTCCGACGGCGCCGTCGGATCGGGCGGCGGGCCGGCGTAGAAGAACTGGTCGCGATAGTCCTGCAGGATCTGCGAAAGCGGCGCCGTGTCGACCTTGATACCCGGATAGTAGATCTCGTCGAAGGACATCGCCCGGGTGTGCTCGTTGAGCTTGGCGATCTCCTCGGGCGTGAAGCCGCCCCGCTTGTAGAGCACCGTGGCCGTCGAGAGGTAGGCGGCCGCGACGTAGAAGTTCTTCGAGATGTCCTGGCCGTCGACGTCGCGCGCCGCCGCCACCATGGTGGCGTAGAGCTTCAGCACCGACTTCGGCGGCTCCTCCTTGTTCCAGAGCGTGACGGACAGGATGCCGCCCGGCTTGAGCGCGCGCATGTAGGCCGCCATCGCCTCGCTCGTATAGGAGTACTTCTCCACGATCGCGAAGCCGCCCGGGCTCGACAGGCCGGCCGAATCGGCCAGCGACAGGTCGATCACGTCGTAGTGGTTCTTCGTGTGCGCGAGATAGAGCCGGCCGTCATAGTCGATGACCGTCACTTTCGGGTTGTTCAGGATGTCTCCCGTGAAAGTGCGCAGCCCCTTGTCCTCGCGGAACGCCGTGAGCACCGCGGGATTGCCCTCCGCCACGGTCACGTGCTCGGAACCCTCCTTCAGCGCCACCGCCGTCGAGATGCCACCGCCGAACTGGACCACGAACGTGTCCGGCTTCTGCTTCAGCACATAGGGGTAGTACATCGGCAGGTAGCGGAAATACGCGACCTCGTCCTCGGGCAGGTCCTTGATGATGCCGGACGGCCCGTCCGAATCGATGTAGAGCCCGAGATAGGCGTTCTCCGGCATCTTCTTCAGGTTGAAGGCAGCGTTGTCGGAGAGGCCCGGCGCGAAATGGAGGTACGAGCTCGAATAGACCTCCATGTAGCCGAAGGGCGAGGCTCGCTCGTAGGTGCGCTGGTTGTCGGGGAACTTGCGGGCGTAGGCGACGCCCTTGTAGTCCGACACGGCCAGCTTGGGGATGCCCAGCGCCTCGGGCAGGAAGTAGTGCGCCGCCGCCGCCAGCACCGCCACGACCAGGATCGAGACCACCCCGCGGCCGTCGCGCAGGGACACGAACCACAGCACGCCGCCCGCGAGCCACAGGAGCAGCGGCGCCATGATCATGTTCTCGGGATTGAACACGTACATGGCGAGCAGCACCGACAGGCCGCACAGGCCCGAGCCCGCCATGTCGGCGAAGTAGACCCGGTTGAAGGTCTTCTTGGCCTTCAGGAACACGACGCCGAGATAGAGCGCGCCGGCCAGGAAAGGCAGGAAGTAGAGGACGAAGTTGGCCAGCAGCCGCCACTTCTGCATCGGGTCGGAGAGCAGGAAGATGGCGTTGAAGGGCACCTGCTGGGCGATCAGGTTGCAGGCCACCATCAGCGGCCCGAAAGCCAGCAGCGCGACCTTGACCGCACCCTGCCAGCGCCTTTCGAACCAGCCCTTGCCGACGCACATCACGGCCGAGGTGAGGCCGAAGCCGAACATGGCGAGGCTCACCACCAGCGAGCCGAAATGCGCCCAGCTGCCGACCGAGAAGACGCGCATGATGCCGATCTGCAGCGCGATGATGCTGCCGGCAACCAGGCCAACGGAGAGATAGAACGAGAGAGGCGGTCGATGGTCGAGATCGACGGAGACGGTCAAGGCAAAGTCTCCTGCTGGGCGCGCGCCACATTGGTGGCGCGCTTACGGGAGAAGACGCGCAGCGAAAGCCGCGCGTCCCCAGCAACGGGTCTAGCGGTTGTGCGTACCGACGATCTTGTCGCCTTCGAGCTTCGTGAAGGGCACGAACGGCACGATCTTGCCGCCGTAGATGTCCTCACGCGTCGTCGTGATCGAGCCGTCGGCGCCGACCAGCTTGGCCACCTTGAGCACGCGCTGCGCGCCCGGCGGACCGACTGGGATCACCATCAGACCGCCGGGCTTCAGCTGCTGCAGCAGCGGCGGCGGAACATGGTCGATACCGCAGGTCACGATGATCTTGTCGAAGGGACCGGCCTCTTCCCAGCCATAGTAGCCGTCGGCGTTCTTGGTCTTGATGTGCTGGTACTCGGTATAGCCCTTGTCGATCAGCTTGTCGTAGAGCGCGCGGGTGCGCTCGGCGAGCGGCTTGATGATCTCGATCGTGTAGGCGTTCTCGGTCAGGTTGGCGACATAGGCCGACTGCACACCCGACCCGGTGCCGATCTCCAGCACCTTGTCGGTGCGCTGGATCTCGAGCACGTTCGTCATGCGGCCCTGCAGGTGTGGGCCCGACATCGTCACGCCGTAGCCGATGTCGAGGAAGTTGTGCTCGTAGGCGCGCTTGTGGATCGCCGGATTGACCGAGGCGAATTCCTCGCGCGGAGTGAGCAGGAAGGCGCGGATGGTGGGCGCGCTCCAGATGTCCTTGTTCCGCAGCAGCGCCTGGAAGCGGTCCCAGCGCTGGCCGAGGAAGAACGGGTCCTCGCCGCGGGCCTTGCCCCACTCGATGAAGTGGTCGCGGGTGTCGGTGGGCGGGTTGAGGTCCCAGCTATAGGGCTTGATGGTGGCGGCCGATGCCGGCGAGACCAGGCTCGCGGCAACGCTGGAAGCGGCCAGAGCCGCAGTACCGGAGACGAAATGGCGTCTCTTCAAGATGTCCTCCTTGGCGCGGGCCCCGCGAGAGGGGAAAGGGGCATCCGCACATCGACTAGATACGGGAATTGTGGCGGATTTGCCAGTGCACTTCGCCACGCGGCAGACTGTCCCGCGACAGTCGCAGGACAAGACCGTCGTCCCGGAATCCAGTCTCCGCCGTACCCGTCCAGCGGGAAAATCCCGCGCTGCCTGCGGGTCCTAGACGACCTCGGCGCGCCGGATTTCGGCGATCTCGGCCGGCGAATAGCCGGCCTCTCCCAGCACCTCGTCGGTATGCTGGCCAAGCGTCGCCGGCGGCCGCTCGACCGACCCGCCGCCATGCTCGAGCCGGAAACCGGAGCCGACCACCTTGATAGGGCCATGCTCCGTCTCGACCGTCTGCAGCACGGTCCGGTGCTGGAACAGGTCGAGCTGCGCGGTCTCGGGAATGCTCAGGACCCGCCCGGCGGGGACATCCGCCTTCTCGAACCGTTCGGCCCAGGTCGCCGAGGTCTCCGTCTTCAGCGCGCCCTCGACGATCTCGTGCAGGGCCTCGGCGTTCTGGATGCGGGTCGGCCAGTCGACGAAGCGCGGGTCCGCGAGCGCCTCCTCGTGCCCCAGCACCTTCATGAGCCGCTGGAACTGCGGATCGGTCATGACGGCCAGCACGATCCAGCCGTCCCTGGTCTTGAACAGGTTGCCCGTCGGCTTGCGGGTCACCGACAGGTTGGCGCTCTGGCCGTGCACCCGCCCGGTGATCATGTGCTCGGTGAACTGCTGTGCGAGGTACGCCATGACCGCGTCGATCATGGCGACGTCGACGAGCTGGCCCTTGCCCGTGTGAGTGCGCTGGTAGAGGGCCGAGGCGACGCCCAGCGCCGCCGTCGCGCCCGACATGACGTCGGCGCCGGCGAAGCCCACGCGCGTCGGGCCGTTCTCGGGAAAGCCGGTGATCGACATCAGGCCGGACATGGCCTGAATCATGCCGTCGAAGGCCGCCGTCCTGGCCGCCGGCCCCACCTGCCCGAAGCCGGATATGGCGCAATAGATCAGGCGCGGATTGAGCGCGCGGAGCGTCTCGTAACCGATGCCGAGCTTGTCCATCACGCCCGGCCGGAAGTTCTCCATCACCACGTCGACCTTCGGCACCAGGCGCTTGATGACCTCGATCGCCTTGGGCTTCTTGAGATCGAGCGTGATCGACCGCTTGCCGGCATTCACGGCGATCCAGGGTGCGGCAAGCCCCCGCTTCTCCCACTCGTTGGCGCGGGTGCCGTAGCGCATGTCATCGCCGTCGCGCGACTCCACCTTGATGACGTCGGCGCCCAGGAGCGCAAGTTGATACGAGCTGTAGGGTCCCGCCAGCACCCGCGTGAAGTCGAGCACCTTGATGCCAGAGAAAGGCTTGCTCATGACGCCTGCGATCCGCAATCCGTCAGGCCACGCCAGCGACCTGGCGCTGCTTGAGGGCGACCTGCTTGACCTTGTCGAACTCGGCGCGGCGACGGGCGACCTCTTCGGCGCTCATCCGCTCCAGATTGTTGTAGTCGAGCTTCCAATCGCCGTCGTCATTCCAGCGCAACGGCGACTGCACGGTCGTGCGGGGGCCAACCGCGCTCTCCAGGACCTTCAGCGCCAGGTCGAGCGTGACGCGCTGGGTTTCCGGCTCGTGCGGCTTGCCGCAGGCATTGCCCAGCGGGAAGTCGCTGAACAGGAACCGCGGTGCCCCGGCGAACTCAACGATGTCCTTGGCGCAGCCCATGACGATCGTGGGAATGCCGTTGCGCTCGAGATGGCGCGCCACGAGGGTCGAGGTCTGGTGACAGACCGGGCAGTTCGGCACCACGATCGCGGCATCGACGCCGTCCGCGCGGCAGCGCTCGAGGATGTCCGGCGCATCGACTTCGAGAGTCACGCGCTGGCTGCGGTTGGTCGGCGCACCGAAGAAGTTCGGCGCCAGCTTGAAGCGTCCCTGCTTGGCGAAGGCCCGCATCAGCGGCAGCGGGAACCAGGTGTTGCTATCCGTCGCCGTCGTGTGCTTGCGGTCGTAGCCGATATGCGAGATGCGCGTGTCGTGGTCGACCGACGTGTCGCCCGCATAGGCCTTGTAGAACTTCGCCGCTGCATTGTACGCGGCGCCGGGCCCCTGGTCGCCCTTGTCCGGCTGGTAGGGCGCCGCCGTCGTGATCAGCGTGACGACACTGTCCTTCAGCGGCTTCTTCAGCGGCTGGAACGGCGCATCGACATAGTGAGCCCAGCGGTAGGGATTGTCGTAACCGAGCGCAAGGTAGTACTCGCGCGTGCGGCGCATGTATTCGATCGGCGCGTCGAAATCCGGCGCGAAGTCCATCGTATCAGCCATGAATGCAGCGTGCGGCGGGCCTTGCGCAGAGTCAAACGCGCCTTCCGCAGAGAGGTTTGATGACAGCGTTGCGGGCCGCGCGTAGGGTTTCGCACAAAATCACAAGCCGGGAGGAAAACATGTCTACGATCACCCGCCGCGCCGTGCTGGGCGCTGCGGCCGCGGCCGCCATTGGCCGGCAAGCCGCAGCCGAAACCTGGCCGGACAAGCCCGTTCGTCTCCTTGTGCCCTATCCGGTGGGCGGCATCGTCGACATCGTCGCACGCGCGGTCGCCGAACCGATGCAGGCCGAGCTCGGCCAGCCGATCGTGGTGGATCCGCGGCCCGGCGCCAACAGCACGCTGGCGACCGCCATGATCCCCCAGGCGCCGGCAGACGGATACACCTGGGTGCTGGCCACGATCAGCCACGTCGTGGCACCGCGCTTGCAACCGGTTTCCTACGATCCGCTGAAGGACTTCCAGGCCGCTGCACTGGTAGCGGTCGCCACCTCGATCGCCACGGTCAATGCGAACGTGCCGGTGAAGAACCTGAAGGAACTTGTCGACTATGCGCGCGCCAATCCAGGCAAGCTCAATTACCTCAACCCCGGGAACGGCTCATCGATCCACCTGTCGGTCGAGCTCCTGAAGAGCTACGCCAAGATCGACATGGTCGGCGTGCCCTATCGCGGCATCCCGCCCGGAATGACGGACCTGATCGAGGGCCGCCTGCAGGTCGGCTTCCTGCCCGGCCCGCTGGCGCTGCAGCACATCCAGACCGGCAAGCTGCGCGCCATCGGCTTCATCGGCGAGCAGCGCAGCAAGTACCTGCCGGATGTCCCCACCTTCGCCGAGCAGGGCTTCGGCGAAGCGCAGGTGATGAGCTGGTACACGATCGCGCTCAAGGCTGGCACGCCGCCCGACATCGTGCAGCACATCCACGACGTGGCCATGAAGGCGATCGCCGAGCCGCAGACGCGGGAACGCTTCGACAAGGCCTCGTGCGAAGTACCTGCGCCGCGCAGCCCTGCCGCCGTGCAGGCTCTTTACGAGGCCGACTTCAAGCGCTACGGCAAGCTTGTGAAGGATGCCGGCATCACCGGGGGATAGGACCGGAGCCACTTGTTTCCAGTCTCGTCGGAGTTCTCAGCAAGCGGGATTCGACCAGTTACGTGGGCGATCATCGGCGCATGCGCCCTCGTCGCCCTCGTCCAGGCACTGCAGAATCCACCCTTCTCCGACACAACTCTCCTTCTCTACGGCGCACATCCGGCCCTGGTGGTGTTCGACCTGCTGCCGTGGAACGCGGATAGCCCTACGGTAGCCGCGAACCTTCTCACCTCGCTGTTCGTGCATGCCGACATCCTGCATGTGCTGATGAACATGCTGTTCTTCTACTGCTTCAGCATGCCGGTCGAGGCGATCATGGGCTCGACCCGGTATGCGCTCTTCTATGGGGTGTGCGGCACCGTCGCGGCGTTGGTGCACTGCCTCTCCGAGCCCGATTCCTTCATACCCCTCGTCGGCGCCAGTGGCGCCGTTGCAGGCGTCCTGGCTGCGCACAGCGTGCTGCTGCCATGGGCGCGCCTTCGCCTCAGGCTCATCGTGGGCGGCCCTGATACCGTCCCCGCCTGGGGCTTTACCGCACTCTGGTTCGGCTACCAGTTTCTCACGCCCCTGTCGGGCAACGCCGGCCATGTTGCCTGGCTCGCCCATGTCGGCGGCGTCGTTGCAGGCCTTATGTTGACCCCCCTTTTCTGCCGGCCGGAGACAATGTTGTTCGCGACCACCGAGGGCACACCCGAACGGCTCAAGTATGGGCCTGGCCGGCGCCTGCCGGTCGCGGTGCGGGCAGGTGCGGCGCTCCTGTTCTCAGTGGCAGTCGGTGGCGCTGCCTATGGCGTACGCGCAAACGCCGACGGCCACGTCAGAGCATTGGCCGGGGAGTGGATTGCAATTGCACGTCTCACCGGCATCGGCGCGCCATACAGACCAGAGGCAGGCCTGGCGCGCTACCGCGAGGCTGCAGCCCTCGACGGAGACGTCGCAGAGCGCCTCGGCCGGCGCCTGCAAGACGGCCGCGGGGTGCGCGCGGACGAAGCCGAGGCCGTGGAATGGTTCAGGCGCGGGGCGGCGGCCGGCCAACCCGCCGCGACGCAGGCCTATGCGATGGCGCTGATCGACGGCAACACCGTGCCCGCCGACCCGGCCCGCGGCATGGCACTGCTCGCCGAGCTGTCGGCCAAAGGCCATGCCGGCGCCGACGTGCAGCTCGGCATCGTCATCGAAGAAGGCCGCGGTGGCCGGGAAGCCGACCCACCGCAGGCCGCCACGCTCTACAAGAAGGTGTGCGAGGCTGCGACCCGAGAAAGCGCAGCGGAAGCCGCCAAGCCCAGCGGCTGCTATCGCCTGGCGCTTCTGCTGCTGAGCGGCCGCGGCGTGCCCAAGGATCCCGAGCTTGGCCGCAAGCTCCTGAAACGGGCCGCCAACAGCCACCTGCCCGAGGCCGAGAATGCCTTCGGCCTGTTGCTGGCCACCGGCGACGCACAGGCGCCGGACATCGGTCCCGAGCCGCGCCGGCAGGATGCCCGTGCCCGTACCTGGTTCGCCGCGGCGGCTCAGGCGGGTAACGCCGACGCCATGTACAATCTGGCCCGCTTCGACTCGCGCCGGCCCGGTCCGAAATCCATGAGCCCGGCGGAGATCCGCCGCTGGTACGAGAAGAGCGCCGCGGCGGGCAATGCCAAGGCCGCTGAGGCGCTGCGCCAGCTCAACCAGCCTTAATCCTGCAGCCATAGTGCCGCCCAACTTGGCCGCGTTATATAGACACCGGCACGGACGAAGGTGGAGAGCGTGGCATGGCGATCGGACGGCGCAGGTTACTGGCGGGCGGCGCAGCCCTTTGGCTCGGCGCCCCGGCAATCGTCCGGGCTCAGAGCAGCTCCAAGGTGCATGTCGGCCAAGGCATCGCCATGCACGGGGAGCCGAAATTCCCGGCCGACGCCGCGCCGCCGGACTTCGTCAATCCCAATGCGCCGAAGGTCGGCGCCGTCAAGTTCGGGACCCTGGGCACCTACGATTCGCTGCATCCCTTCACGCTGAAGGGCGTACCCGCGGCCGGGATCGGCCGCCTGTGGGAGACGCTGTGCTGGCACTGCCCGGACGAGGCCTTCACCTCCTACGGCCTGATCGCCGAAACGATCGAATGGCCCGAAGACCGATCCTGGGTGGCCTTCACCCTGCGCCCGCAGGCGAAGTGGCACGACGGCACGTCCATCACGCCGGAAGATGTCGTGTTCAGCTTCGACATCCTGAAGAGCAAGGGGCGCCCCAACTACGCGGCCTACTATGCCGACGTGATCAAGGCCGAGAAGACCGGCGAGCGGAAAGTTCTGTTCACCTTCCGCAACGACCGCAACCGCGAGCTGCCGCTGATCGTCGGCGAGCTGCCGATCCTGTCCTCGACGTGGTGGCAGGGGAAGGATTTCGAGAAGACGTCGCTGGAGCCGGCGCTGGGCAGCGGTGCCTACAAGGTCGATTCGATGGATGTCGGGCGGTCCATCACCTATCGGCGCGTGCCCGACTGGTGGGCGCAGGACCTGTGGTTCAATCGCGGCCGCAACAATTTCGAGACGATCCGCTACGAGTACTATCGCGACAACACGATCATCTTCGAGGCCTTCAAGGGCGGCGATACCGACATCCGCCGCGAGAACTCGGGCCGCAACTGGATGATCGGCTACAAGGACCTGCCGGCCATCGCCGATGGCCGCCTGCAGCGCGCCGAGATCCCGCACGAGAACCCGGCGCCGATGCAGGGCTTCGTGTTCAACACCCGGCGCGACATCTTCAAGGACCGACGCGTGCGCGAAGCGATCGGCCTGATGTACGACTTCGAGTGGCAGAACAAGAACCTCAGCTACGGCTTCTACCAGCGCACACGCTCCTACTTCGGCAATTGCGAGCTCGAAGCCAAAGGCCTCCCGTCGCCGGAGGAGCTCAAGATCCTCGAGCCGTTGCGTGGCAAGATCCCCGACGAGGTCTTCACCGCCGAGTACAATCCGCCGAAGACCGACGGCTCGGGCAACGTGAGAGAGCAGCTGCGCAAGGCCATTCCGCTGCTGAAGGCAGCCGGCTGGGAGATCAAGGACGGCAAGATGACCGACAAGACGGGCCGCAAGCTCGCCTTCGAGATCCTGCTGAACGACTCGGCCTTCGAGAAGATGGCACTGCCGGTGAAGCAGAACCTGGATCGGCTGGGCATCGAGATGTCGATCCGGACCGTCGACACTTCGCAGTATCAGCGCCGCACCGACAACTACGATTTCGACATGGTGATCGACGTCTGGGGGGAATCGCTGTCGCCGGGCAACGAGCAGCGCGATTTCTGGGGCTCGAAGGCCGCCGACGTCCCGGGCGGCCGCAACACGATCGGCATCAAGGATCCGGCGATCGACCAACTCGTCGATCTGATCATCTCCGCGCCCGACCGCGAAAGCCTGATCACGCGTACCCGCGCGCTCGACCGCGTGCTCTCCTGGCACATGTTCGTGATCCCGCAGTTCTATTCCGGCAAGGCCCTGGTGGCCTACTGGAACCGCTTCGGCCGGCCCACCAAGACCGCCAGGTACGATCCCCTGGCCTTCGACACCTGGTGGGTCGACGAGGCGAAGGACCGGGCGCTGACGCGCGGGGAGAAGAAATGACCGCCCGACACGCGACGGCCTGATGCTCGCCTATATCCTGCGCCGGCTGGCCCTGATCGTCCCGACCCTGGTCGGCATCATGGTGCTCAACTTCTTCATCATCCAGACCGCGCCGGGCGGCCCGGTGGAGCAGATGATCGCCCAGATTCAAGGCACCGCCGTCGGCGCCACCGAGCGCTTCTCCGGCAGCGCCTCGGGCGGAGAGGTGATGCAGCGCGGCCGCGAAGGCGGCGAGAGCAACAGCACCTATCGCGGCGCCCGCGGCCTGCCGCCCGAGCTGATCAAGCGCATCGAGAAGATGTACGGCTTCGACAAGCCGATCCTCGAGCGCTTCTGGCTGATGATGAAGAACTATGCCGTCTTCGACTTCGGCGACAGCTTCTTCCGCAACCAGCGTGTGGTCGACCTGGTGCTGGACAAGATGCCCGTGTCGCTGTCGCTCGGCCTGTGGACGACGCTCCTCGTCTATCTCGTCTCCATCCCGCTCGGCATCGCCAAGGCCGTACGCGACGGCAGCCGCTTCGACATATCGAGCTCCACCGCGCTGATCGCGCTCAACGCCATCCCCGGTTTCCTGTTCGCCGTCCTGCTGGTGGTGCTGTTCGCGGGCGGACGCTATTTCCAGTGGTTCCCGCTGCGCGGCCTGGTCTCGGACGACTGGCACGACCTGGGGCTGGGCGCGAAGGTCGCCGACTATCTCTGGCACATGGTTCTGCCCATCACCTCGATGGTGGTCGGCGGCTTCGCCGGACTCTCCTTCCTCACCAAGAATTCCTTCGTCGAGGAGATCGGCAAGCAGTACGTCATGACGGCGCGCGCCAAGGGCCTTACCGAGGGCCGCGTGCTCTACGGCCATGTCTTCCGCAACGCCATGCTGATCGTGATCGCGGGCTTCCCCTCGGCCTTCGTCGGCGCCCTCTTCACCGGCGCGCTGCTGACCGAGGTGATCTTCTCGCTCGACGGGCTGGGGCTGCTGGGCTTCGAAGCCGCGATCAACCGCGACTATCCGGTCATCTTCGGCACGCTCTACTTCTTCGGCCTGCTCGGCCTGGTCATGAACCTCGTCGGCGACCTGATCTACACGGTCGTCGATCCGCGCATCGACTTCACGGCGCGCGCGGCATGAGGCTCGGCACGTGAGGCCCGTCAATCGTCGACGCCTGGCGCAGTTCCGCGCCAACCGCCGCGGCATGATCTCCCTGGTCGTGTTCGCCGCGATGTTCTTCCTGTCGCTGTTCGCCGAGCTGCTGGCCAACGACCGGCCGATCCTCATCCGCTACGACGGCCACTTCTACTCGCCGGTGTTCCGCGACTATCCGGAGACGACGTTCGGCGGCGACCTGCCGACCAATGCCGTCTATACCGACGCCGAGCTGCAGCACCTGATCGAGGAGAAGGGCTGGATGCTGTGGCCGCTCATTCCCTATCGCTATGACACCCGGGTCACGGGCGAATCCCGCGGCTCGCTCCTGCCGCCATCGTTCGCCCATCCGCTCGGCACCGACGACCAGGCGCGCGACGTGCTGGCACGGGTGATCTACGGCTTCCGCATCTCCGTGCTGTTCGGGCTGGCGCTGACGGTGCTGAGTTCCATCGTCGGAATCGCCGCCGGCGCGGTGCAGGGCTACTTCGGCGGCTGGATCGACCTCTCCTTCCAGCGGTTCCTCGAGATCTGGTCCAGCATGCCCACCCTCTATCTGTTGATCATCCTGGCCAGTCTGGTTCAGCCGGGCTTCTGGATCCTGCTCGGAATCATGCTGCTGTTCAGCTGGATGGCGCTGGTGGGCTATGTGCGGGCGGAGTTCCTGCGCGGGCGCAATTTCGACTATGTCCGCGCCGCCCGGGCGCTCGGCATGCTGGACCTGCGCATCATGATCCGGCACATCCTGCCCAACGCCATGACCGCGAGCCTTACCTACCTGCCCTTCATCCTGGCCGGCTCCGTGACCACCCTGACGTCGCTCGACTTCCTCGGCTTCGGCCTGCCGCCGGGCTCGCCGTCGCTGGGCGAGCTGGTGCTGCAGGGCAAGAACAACCTGACCGCGCCGTGGCTCGCCTTCACCGCCTTCTCGGTGATCGCCCTCATGCTCTCGCTCCTGGTCTTCATCGGCGAGGCGGTGCGCGACGCCTTCAATCCGCGCAAGGCCCTGGCATGAGCGAAGGGATGAGCGAGCCCGCCCTGCTCGAGGTCCGCGACCTCGCCGTCACCTTCGGTGCCGGCCCTGGCGCCGTGGCCGCCGTGAAGGGCGTGAGCTTCGACATCCGGCGCGGCGAGACGGTGGCGCTGGTGGGCGAATCCGGATCGGGCAAGTCGGTGACCGCGCTGTCGGTGCTGCAGCTCCTGCCCTATCCGGCGGCGCGCCATCCCACCGGCTCGATCCGCTTCCGCGGCAAGGAGATGATCGGAGCGCCGGCGCGCGAGCTGCTGCAGGTTCGCGGAAACCGCGTGTCGATGATCTTCCAGGAACCGATGACCTCGCTCAACCCGCTGCATACGATCGAGCGGCAGGTGAACGAGGTGCTGATGCTTCACAAGGGGCTGTCGCGCCTCGCCGCCCGCAAGCGCACGCTGGAGCTGCTCGAACAGGTCGGCATTCCCGACGCCGCCAAGCGGCTCGACTCCTATCCGCACCAGCTTTCGGGCGGACAGCGCCAGCGCGTGATGATCGCCATGGCGCTCGCCAACGAGCCCGATCTCCTCATCGCCGACGAGCCGACCACGGCGCTCGACGTCACCATCCAGGCGCAGATCCTGAAGCTGCTCAAGAGCCTTCAGGTCCGATACGGCATGGCGCTGCTCTTCATCACCCACGACCTCGGCATCGTGCGCAAGGTGGCGGACCGCGTCTGCGTGATGACCAAGGGCGAGATCGTCGAGCAGGGGGCCGTGGCGCAGGTCTTCGACCGGCCGCAGCATGCCTATACGCAGCATCTGCTGTCGGCGGAGCCCAAGGGCAAGCCGACCGCCGTCGACCCCGCAGCCGCCGAGATCGTGCGGCTCGACGATCTCAAGGTGCATTTCCCCATCAAGCGCGGCGTGCTGCGCCGTACGGTCGGCTACATAAAGGCCGTCGACGGCGTGACGCTGACACTGAAGGAAGGCCACACGATCGGGCTGGTGGGCGAGTCAGGATCGGGCAAGACCACCATCGGCCTCGCGCTGCTGCGGCTGGAGAGGAGCGAAGGCGGCATCCGCTTCGACGGCCAGGATCTGCAGGCGCTCAGCCAGCGCGAGATCCGGCCGCTCAGGCGCCAAATGCAGATCGTGTTCCAGGATCCCTTCAGCTCGCTCAGCCCGCGCATGACGGTGGCCGAGATCGTGGGCGAGGGGCTGGAGGTTCACGGCATCGGCAGCGAGACCGAGCGCACGCGCATGATCGACGATGCGCTGCGCGAGGTGGGGCTCGACCCCGCCGTGCGCGACCGCTATCCGCACGAATTCTCCGGCGGCCAGCGGCAGCGCATCGCCATCGCCCGCGCGCTGGTGCTGAAGCCCCGCTTCATCGTGCTCGACGAGCCGACCTCGGCGCTCGACATGAGCGTCCAGGCCCAGATCGTCGACCTGCTGCGCGACCTGCAGGCCCGCCACAAGCTCGCCTATCTCTTCATCAGCCACGATCTGAAGGTGGTGCGGGCGCTCGCCGACGAGGTGGTGGTGCTGCGCCAGGGCCAGGTGGTGGAGCGCGGGTCGGCGGAGCAGGTATTCAGCGCGCCGCAGACGCCCTATACCAAGGCCCTGATCGCGGCCGCCTTCAATCTGGAAACGGTTGCGTAACCTGTAGCGTACGAGGGGGACTTCATGGCGGGAGCCATCGCCTATATCAGCCGCGACACCGACGGCATGGCATGGAGGAAGGTACTTGAGGCAGGGCTCGGCCCGCTCGATTTCCGCACGGTCAAGGGCGGCCTGGGCAACACCGACGAGATCGAGGTGGCGCTGGCCTGGAAGCCGCAGCCGGGCCTGCTCGCCACCTTCAAGAACCTCAAGATGATCGTCTCGCTCGGCATGGGCGTCGATCACCTGCTGTCTGACGACAAGCTGCCCCAAGGCGTGCCCATCACCCGCATCATGGACGACGGGTTGGTCGGCCAGATGAGCGAGTACGCCATCTTCTGGGCACTGCGGCACCATCGCGACATCGACAAGTACGAAGCCTCACAGCGGGTCAAGGCGTGGAAGCCCGAGGAGTTCGTCGACACCATCCACCGCCGCATCGGCGTCATGGGGCTGGGCACGATCGGCCAGGACACGGCGAAGAAGTTCGCAATGCTGGGCTTCCCGACAGCCGGCTGGAGCCGCACCGCCAAGACCATCGAGGGGATCGAGACCTTCCACGGGCCGGACGGATTGCACAGCTTCCTCGCCCGCACCGACATCCTGATCGACGTCCTGCCGCTCACCCGCGACACGCGCGGGCTGCTCGACGCCAAGGCCTTCGCGGCCCTGCCCAAAGGCGCCTACTTCATCAACATGGCGCGTGGCGGCCATGTGGTGGATGCCGACCTGCTGGCGGCGCTCGACTCAGGTCATGTCAGCGGTGCGGCCCTCGACGTGTTCAACACCGAGCCGCTGCCGGCGGACCATCCCTACTGGACCCATGCCAAAGTGCACGTGACGCCGCACATCGCCGGTGCCACCAACCCGCGCACCGCCTCGCCGGGCGTGATCGAAAACATCAAGCGGCTGCGCACGGGGCAGCCGCTGATCAATCGCGTCGATCCGAAGACGGGGTACTAAGCCCCCGCAAGACTGCGGCTCGGAAAGGCGCCACGAACGGCGGCGCCCTTCCGGGCGACGATCAGGCCGCGGCCTTCGACGCCGCCTTGATGTTCGAGCGCTTGACGTGGTCGAGATTGGCGCCCTCGATGCGGATGAGCTTGGTGAGCGTATCGCGCTTGGGCGAGTGGACCGCGCCGACGTCGTAGAAGTGCGCGTCGCCGGGCCTCAGCACATAGCTCTTCTCCGCCTCGACCAGCGTCGGATTCGCGCCGTCGCCCTTTTTCACGATGCGCCAGTCCGTCATCTCGGTGTCGCCGACCGCGAGGCCGTAGATCGCCCAGCTCGTGCCGTGATCGTGCGGCTCGCCGTGCGCCGGCTTCTCGTAGACGTGTCCGCAGATACAGAAGCCCAGTTCCGGATCCTCGTAGAGGACCTTGCGCGGCTTGCACTGGTCCGCCGTCAGGTGCTTGGCGACGAAGTCCTGGTCCACGAGCGCCTTGGAGACGAGCTTGCACACGGCCTGCTTGCCGCTGATGCCCGGGTCCGCCTTCAAGGCGGCACGGATGTCGCCGCCCAACTGTTCCAGCGTATAGGTCATGTGATCCTCCACAGAAGACGGCCGCATCTTAGAAGTCCGGCCGGGACCGAACAATCTCGCTCTCGGGCGGTCGGATTCAACGTCGGGCGACCCGCTTCTCAATTGCAGCAAGAATGGCCCGTGCCGCCTGCGCCTCCCCGCCCTCGGGACGGCCCGGCCGGCTCGTATTGTTCCAGGCCATCATGTCGAAATGCGCCCACGGCACGTCGTCGGACACGAATTCCTGAAGATAGAGCGCCGCGGTGATGGCCCCGCCAAAGGCCACACTCGGCGCATTGTTGATGTCGGCGACCTTGCTGTCGAGCAGGCGGCGATAGCCCTTGAACAACGGCAGCCGCCACATCGGGTCCGTGACCTGCCGGCCCGCCGCGATCAGCTGCTCGGCGAGCCTGTCGTCATTGCAGAAGAGCGCCGGCAAATCGGCGCCCAGCGCCACGCGGGCCGCACCGGTGAGCGTGGCGCAGTCGATCATCACAGTAGGCTTCTCCGCCGCGCCTTCGAACAGCGCATCGCACAGGATCAGCCGCCCTTCGGCGTCGGTATTGCCGATCTCGACCGTGATGCCCTTGCGCGTCGGCACCACGTCGAGCGGGCGGAAGGCGTTGCCCGACACGCTGTTCTCCACCGCCGGGATCAGCAGCCGCAGCCGCACCGGCAGCTTCAGCGCCATGATCATCGAGGCCACGGCCAGCATCGTCGCCGCACCGCCCATGTCCTTCTTCATCATCAGCATGCCCGTCGAGGGCTTGAGATCGAGGCCGCCCGAGTCGAAACACACGCCCTTGCCGACCAGCGTCACCTTGGGATCTCTGTCCTGGCCCCAGGTGAGGTCGATCAGGCGCGGCGCGCGGGCACTGGCGCGGCCGACGGCATGCACCATCGGATAGTTGTTTTTCAAAAGGTCGTCGCCGACGATCACCCTGATCTTCGCCTTGTGCGTCTTGGCGAGTGTGCGCGCGGCATCAGCGAGCTCGGCCGGCCCCATATCCGAGGAAGGCGTCGTGATGAGATCGCGCGCCAGGCAGATGGCCTCGATGACAGCCGTCGCCCGCGCCTTGTCCGCCTTCTCCGGCCATACGATCTTCGCGCCAGCCTTGGCCTTCTTGCTGCGATAGCGCTCGAAACGCCAGGCGCCGAGTCCGATGGCGATCGCCGCATCGGTCGGAGAGACCGGCGCGGTGTCGGTGAGCTTCCAGGTTCCGGCCGGCAGCTTGGTCGCCAGCGCGCCGAAATCCCACAGCGACGGCTCTGCCGCGAGGACGAGCACGGCGCCGGTTGCCTTGCCGTCGCGGCCGGGCAATACGGCGAAATCGCCGGCGGCGCCCGCCAGGCCGAGCGATTCGAGCCAGCCGCGACACGATGCGCTCTGCTCCTTGAGCCAGCTTTGCCATTTGGGCTGAGTCACAAACTGCACGGGCAGCGAAGAAGAAGAGCGGTCGACGAACGGCAACGACATAGCCATGCTCACCAAACTGTAGTGTAACAGCCAACATTGCCGGTCAAACTGAGGCGCTGGCAAGTGACGTGAGTATCTACGAGCGTAAGGAGGGGGTATGGCCGACTTCACATTGGTGATCGGCAACAAGAACTACTCGTCTTGGTCGCTGCGCGGCTGGCTGATGGCCCGCATCGCCGCGATCGATTTCGAGGAAGTCGTGGTGCCGCTCGACCTGCCCGAGACCCAGCCGACGATCCGCAAGTACTCGCCTTCCGGCCGCGTCCCGGTGCTGCTGCATCGTGGCCTCGCGGTGTGGGACTCGCTGGCGATCGCCGAATATCTCAACGACCTCAAGCCCGAGGCCGGCCTGTGGCCGGCCGCCGCCGCGGCGCGGGCGCATGCGCGCGCCGTCTCGGCGGAGATGCATTCGGGCTTCCCGGAGCTGCGCAACAACATGCCGATGAACATCCGCGCCTCCTATCCCGGCAAGGGCATGACGCCGGCCGTGCGCGCGGAGATCGAGCGCATCACCAGCCTGTGGCGCGACTGCCGCAAGCGGTTCGCCGGCGCGGCCAAGAAGGACGACGGCTTCCTGTTCGGCACCGTCGGCGCCGCCGACGCGATGTATGCGCCGGTCGTCATGCGTTTCCGCACCTACGGCGTGCCGCTCGATTCCGACGCCAGCGCCTATTGCACGGCCGTCCTCGCCCATCCGGCGATGAAGGAATGGATCGACGCGGCCAAGCACGAGCCGTGGCTGATCGCCAAATACGAGATGGCCTGAGCGCGGAACCGGCCCCGTGAAAAGCCGACCATGGCCGGAACGCGGCGCCGGGCGCCGCACCGACCAGGAGCGGCGCCCGCTCCCGATTACGGCTATGCTGAAAGGTCTTACTGCGTAGCCTGGAACGTCGCCCCGTGGCCCACGACATCAGCGTATCCGCCCTCCGCTCCGAGCGCATGTCGCCCTCGGGGCCGGCGCTTGCCGTGCTGCTGCACGTGGCGGTCGTGGCGCTCCTGTGGTGGTTGTCGGTGCACCAGCCGCATCCGCCACCGCCGGACGAGCTGATCGAGGTGACGTTCGAGCAGCCCAAGCCGCCCAAGCCGAAAGCGCCCGAACCGCCTCCCCCAACGCCGCCCAAGCAGGCCGCCCCCACGGTCGTGCCGACCCCGCCCGGGCTGCGGCCGCCCGCTCCCATCAC
>JAFEFG010000032.1 GCA_018240685.1 Pseudomonadota bacterium
CGGACATCATCGAGGATCAGCGCCGCACCGGTCCGGTCGCAAAGCGCGCGGGCGGCCTGCGCGAAGGCGACCGTCGGCAGGGCTTGGTCCTTGCCGTAGTCATGCTTGAAGGCGGAGGCGATGATCGCGGCGATATCTCCGTCTGCGGATTGGACGGCCGCCTGCAGGCTGTCGATGTCGTTGTAGTCGTAGTGCACAAGGTGAACGCGGTCTTCTGCCGTCGTGCCGTTCGGATAGGGCGTGCACCAGGGCGCCGAGCCGTGATAGGCGCCGCGCGCGACCAGGATCTTGCGCTTGCCCGTCGCCGCCCGCGCGATCGAGACGCAAAGCGTGGTGGCGTCCGTACCGTTGCGCTGAAACAGCGCCCAGTCCGCATGGGCGACCATGCCCACGAGCTTTTCCGCCAGTTCGACCAGCCGCTCGCTGGGGCCGGTCAGTACGTCGCCCAGCCGTCGCTGTGCGTCGGCCGCCGCCTCGACTTCCCGGTTGCCGTAACCCAGCACCATCGGGCCGTAGGCGCACATGAAATCGATGTACGCATTGCCGTCGACATCCCACAGCGTCGCGCCCTCGGCGCGGGCGAAGAACTGAGGGTATCCGGGGGGAAGCCGGGCAACGTTCAGATGGCCGAACATGCCGCCGGGAATGACGCGCTGGGCACGTTTGCGCAGAGCCGTGTCGGCGGGGAGGGAATTGGAGATCATGGGTACTCTTTGCCAGCGTGGTCGTGACCTAGTATAGCGGGCATCGATCGCGCCGGGCATGACCAGCTTCATCGTCCTCAAAATCCTGAGCACCCTGGCCTTGCCGCCGGCGTCGTTGGCGGTCGCGGCTGTTCTTTGCCTGCTCCTGCTTGCTGTGCGGCTGCGACGCCTCGGTGTCGCGGTGTTGATCCTGGGCGTCGCGCAGACCGTGATCATGGCCTTCCCGCCGGTGGCCGACGCCATGATGAGCTATCTTGAGGCCAAGGCGCGCGAAGCGGAGAAAGCCTCGCCGCGCTGTTGCTTCGATGCGATCGTCGTGCTCGGTGGAGGCATCATGCCGGCGGTGCTGCCGCAGCGGCCGGTGCCCGACCTCAACGATGCAGCCGATCGCATCTGGCAGGCGGCACGGTTCTACCATCAAGGCGTAGCACCCAAGATCATCGTCAGCGGCGGCGGCTTCCTGGCCCTTACCAATGCTGCCGCCACGACGGAAGCGGCAGCGATGCGACTTTTCCTGATGGACCTCGGAGTGCCCGCCGACGCCATCGTATCAGAAGACCGGTCGGTCAACACGATCGAGAACCTGCGGGAGGTCCGCCGGATGGTCGGCGATGGACGCGTCGCCTTGGTGACCTCCGCCTATCACATGCCGCGCGCCCTGCGCATCGCGGCAAGGGAGAAGCTCGCCGTATCGGCGTTCCCGGTCGACTTCCGATCCCAGCTCGGCATGCGACCGGCGTGGGAGGAATGGATTCCGTCGGTCGAAGGCCTCTCGCTCTCGACCACGGCGCTCCGGGAGATCGTCGCGCTCAAGCTCGACTGGCGCATCGATGCGGAGGGCAAATGACGGGAGCATGGCGTCTCGGTCGTCGGGCCGCGCTGGGAATGGTGGCGGCGGGACCGTTGCTGGTGCCGCTCGCGCGGCGCCCGCGGGCCCAGGTGCTCGATCGCCTGAGCTTCCAGACCGATTGGCGCGCCGAGGCTGAACACGGCGGCTACTATCAGGCGATCGCAGCCGGCATCTACAGGAAGTACGGTATCGAATGCGATCTGAGGCCGGGAGGCCCCAGCCTCAACATCAGCCAGCTCCTGCTTGCCGGCCGCGTCGACATGATCATGTCGAACAGCTTTGAGGCTTTGACCTATGTGCGCGAGCGCGCGCCGTTTTTCACCATCGCGGCGATCTTCCAGAAGGACCCGCAGGTCCTGATCGCCCATCCCGGTTCGGGAGTGGACAGCTTCGAGAAATTGAAGGGGCACACGTTGCTGATCGGCAGCGGCGGCCGCGTGACCTACTGGCCGTATCTGCGGCGGAAGTTCGGTCTCTCGGACGGCCAGCTTCGACCCTATACCTTCAACATGGCTCCTTTCCTCGCCGACCCCAATGCGGTCCAACAGGGCTTTCTCTCATCGGAGCCCTACTCGATTGCCCGGGTGCTGGGGAAGCCGCCGGAGGTGATGCTGATCGCCGATGCCGGCTTCAGCGCCTATCAGGAGACGATCGCCATCTCGCGCAAGCTCGCGACCGGGAAGAAAGAGCTGATCCAGCGCTTTGTCGACGCCACCCTCGAGGGATGGGCGCAGTACCTGAAAGGCGGTCCCGGGATCGAGGCCGCCAATGCGCTGATCAAACGCGACAACCCCGACCAGACGGACGATCGTATCCGCTATGCGATCAAAGTTCTGAACGAGCGTGGCATCGTGCTTTCCGGTGACGCGCTCACCGGTGGGATCGGCGCGATGAGCGACAGCCGGTGGCGGACATTCTACGACCAGATGGCAGAGGTCGGAGTCTTTCCCAAGGGGCTCGACGTCCGCGAGGCCTATACGCTGGAGTTCGTCAACAAGGGTATCGGCCGCCCTGCCTAGCTGCGCCCGACCGCAGGGCGAGCCGGATATGCGGTGTGTCGAGCCAAAGGCGCGTGGCTCGGCTAGGGTCCCGGCACGCGTTCAGGAGGATATGCATGTACAAGATCAGCGAAGAACATCAGATGCTGCGGGATCTGGTGAAGAAGTTCGTGGCGAACGAGCTGATCCCGCTGGAGAAGAATGTTCTCGAGCGCGTTGCGGCCGGCCAGCCGGCGGCCCTTTCCGACGAGGAGAACGCCAAGCTCTTCAAGCAGTGCAAGGATCTCGGCCTGTGGGCCCTGGACGTGCCCGAGGAAGTCGGGGGAGCGAACCTGCCCAGCGTGGCGCTGGTCGGTGTCAACGAGGAGCTGGGCTACACCTGCGTGCCCTTCACCTTCCCGCCCGACTCGCCCAACCTGCACATGCTGCTGGCGACGGCCAATCCCGAACAGAGGAAAAAGTACCTCGAACCCTATGCCGCCGGCGAGACGGTGTCGGCCATTGCCATTTCCGAGCCCGGCGCGGGGGGCGATCCCGCCGGCATGAAGACGAAGGCCGTCAAGGACGGCGATCACTGGGTGATCAACGGCCGCAAGATCTGGATCAGCCGTATCGCCAAGGCCGATTTCACGATCGTAATGGCCGTCACCGATCCCAACCTCGGCTCGCGCGGCGGCATCACCGCTTTCCTGGTCGACAAGGGCACGCCGGGCCTCGTAGTGGCGCGCGCCATTCCGATGCTGGCCGGGCAGCGCACCTACGAGGTGGTGTTCGAGGATTGCCGCGTGCATGAGAGTCAGGTGCTGGGTCGTATCGGCGCCGGCTTTGCGCCCATGCAGCTGCGGCTGACGGTGCGCCGCCTGCAGATGGGCGCCTGGTGCATCGGTATGGCGCAGCGGGCGCTCGACATGCTGTGCGCCCATGCCAACCAGCGCGTGACCTTCGGTCAGAAGCTTGCCGATCGTCAGGCTGTCCAGTGGTGGGTGGCGGATGCGGCGACCAAGCTGCATGCCTGCCGGTTGATGGTCATGGATGCGGCCGTGAAGCAGGATGAGGGTCGCGACGTGCGCATGGAGGCGTCGATGATCAAGGTGTTCGCCACCGAGATGGCAACCGAAGTGATCGATCATGCGCAGCAGGCATTCGGGGCCATGGGCGTGACCCAGGAGCTGCCGCTGTCCCTGATGGCGCAGAAGGTCCGGACCATGCGCGTCTACGAGGGCCCCTCGGAAGTCCATCGCATGGTCATCGCTCGCCGCCTGCTGGGTTCAACGCGCTGACGGCCGGCCCAATCGGAGGATATACGGCGCACCTTGAAGGATGACTCCCCTACGGCGGGGCGACCGTGTTTCCCGAGTTCTTGTGCAGCGGTCATTATGATGACGAAGCCGCTGATGACCGACGAGCGCGCACGCGAACCTATGGTCGCCGTGCGGGATTGCTGGGATAAGGCGCCGAAGGGTCAGGGCGCCTTTGGTGCCGGATTTGCGATCTCGGGATCCGCAGTCTTGGCATCCGCGGTCTTGGCGAAATCCTCACCTGCGACGGCAAAATTCAGATTCTGGCCGACCTTGAGATGGAAGGTCGTGATTCCCAGAAGATGTCCCTGGACATCGAACAGGCCGCCGCCGGAGGACCCCGGCGAGATCGGCGCCGTGGTCTGGACGAGACGCCGGCCTTCGTAGCTTCGCTTGGAGGAGACGATCCCCTCGGCCACCGTCAGCTCGAGCCCCTGCGGCGTCCCGATGGTGACGGCCCGTTCGCCGACCTTGATGTCGTCATAGGGACGGACAGTCACCCAACTGGGCATGGATGCCGGCGTGCGCAGCACGCATCGATCGGCCTTCTCATTCACCGAGACCACATCGGCGGTCTGTTCCTTGCCGTCACGCACGAGCGTGACGCGGGACTTGTCCTTCACCACGTGGCAATTGGTCAGGAGTTCGTGGTCGTCGATCGCGACGGCGGATCCCAGGCGCTCTCCCGCCTTCACCATGTAGACGGCGGCCGATGCCTTTTCGAACACCCGTTCGACGCTGAGGTCGGCAGGGCCACGGCCCTCGAGCTTGATGCCCGAGGTCTTGCCGCTGTTGTCGTTCACGGTTGCCGGCTTTGTGGCTCCAGCCGGCTGCGTCGCCGCGGCGACGATGAGATCGCCCGCCGTCGGCGTCGGCTGCTCGACCTTGGGCCGCGGAACGGCCGTCGGATTGAAATCTCGATCGAGCCGCAGGCTCTCGGCCATTGCCGAGAGCAGGGGACTTAGCTGTCCCGACCGGTCCTCCGGGATCTGGATTTCGACAAAAACCGCGCCAGAAGTACGGCAAGCCGCCTGCCCGAACGCAATCCTGTCGCCGAGCCTCGCAGCGACGGCGAAGCCGCTACCTGAGCGCGCGACATAGAAGGGACGGACTCTCCGCAATACCGAAAGGTAGCGATTGCTCAGGCGCGAGCAGCTCAGGTCGCCATAGTCCACCAGGATCGAATAATAGACGCTTCCCTCGAAGGAGTATGACAGGCCGCCATTGGCCGCTCGCGCCGCGACGAATTTTGCGAGTTTCGCCGGCACGCCCACGGAAAAGCCGATCGACTTGTCCTCGAGCGTGGTCCAACCAAAGGCGTCGCGCTGCCTGGCCCCTTCGGCGAGCAGTTCCGACATCTGCTCGTCGGGCAGCATGTCGGTGACCGCATAGCCCTTCGCCTTCTGCCAGCGCTGGAATGCCTCGCGGTAGATGGTGGCCGCATCGCCTTTGGCCAGGACGCTGTAGTGGCCGGTCCAGATCAACGCGCGGCGCAGATCGTCGGTCGTGATCTTGCCGGCCGGGAAATCCTGAGCCTCCGCGCCGACGGTGCACAGGAGCGCGGCACCGCAGATCAGCACGCGGATACTGTTGCGAACGGACGCGACGATGGACATGGAGACGCTCTCCCATTGCATTGTCGCTGCAACGGCGCCTCCAGCCAACGATCGTTCTGTATCAATCGCTTCCGGCCGCCGCCTCCTGGAGACGCGACGCCGCCTGTTCATTGGCCCGGCGGCGCTTTTCCATCATGGCGTTCATGCCGTTGCGGACCTGCTGGGTCAGGGCGGGGCCCGCCTTCTCCGGTGAGCCGGATCCGAATGGCGGCTGCGGATCGTATTCGAGGCCAAGCTGGACGGCTCGGGCGACGTCCTCGCCTGCGATCTCGGCCAGCAGGCTGAAGCCGAAATCGATGCCGGCCGTCACGCCGCCGCCCGAGAGGCGATTGCGATCGCGCACGACACGCTGAGCCACCGGGATGGCGCCGAAGTCGGCAAGCAGGTCGAGCGACGCCCAATGGCAGGCCGAACGATATCCCTTCAGGAGACCGGCCGCGGCCAGCACCAGGGAACCGGTACAGACCGAGGTGACGTAGCGTGCGCCCTTTGCCTGCTGACGCAGGAATTCCAGCGTTTCCTCGTCGGTCATGAGCGCAACCTGGCCGAAGCCGCCGGGCACGCAGATCACATCGAGCTGCGGACAGTCGGCGAATGTCGTGGTCGGCAGGATGGAGAAGCCGGCATCGCTCACGACCGGCTCGCGCGTCTTCCAGATCAGGTGGATCTTGGCGCCGGGTGCGCGGCTCAGGACCTGAGCAGGCCCCATGGCGTCGAGCTGCGTGAGATCGGGAAAAAGCAGGATGCCGATGTGAAACGGTTCGGTCATGACGGTCCTCCGTTGATGCGGGCGCTGGGCGTGCCTCGTCGACGAGCTTTTCTACGCGGAAGGAAGCCTTGGCAGAAATGACAAAGATATCTTAATTTCTGCCAATGCTCCGCGCTCATCGACTTTTCATCCTCGCCTACGACGGCTGCCAGCTGCTCGACGTGACGGGCCCCGCAGCGGTCTTCGGTGCCGCCAACGAAGCCGGTGACCGTGCGGCCTATGATCTCCGGATCGTATCGCCCGACGGCGGACCGGTGACGACGAACAGCGGCGTCGCCCTGCAGAGCCGCAAGATCGGCGGGCAGCCGGACACGCTGCTCGTGGCGGGGGGCTCGAAGGGGCTGGCCGCCGTCACGGCACGCGTCGACGTCCAGCGCTGGCTGAGACGGGTAGCGCCCCGCTGCAAGCGTTATGGCTCCGTCTGTACCGGCGCTTTCGTGCTGGCGGCCGCCGGCCTGCTCGACGGCAAACGTGTGGCGACCCATTGGGCGAGCTGCGCCCGTCTGGCCAAGCGTCACCCCGAACTGTCGGTTGACGCCGACTCGCTTTACGTCGTGGACGGACAGGTCTGGACTTCGGCCGGTGTCACGACAGGCGTCGATATGGCTCTGGCGCTGGTCGAAGCCGATCTGGGGGCGGCGACGGCCAATCTGATTGCGCGCCATTTTGTGCTCTATGCTCGCCGTCCCGGCTATCAGTCGCAGTTCAGCCCTCTCCTGCAGGCACAGACCGAGGCCGAGGCACCGTTCGCCGGACTGATCGAGTGGATGCAGGCGCATCTTGACCAGCCGCTCGACGTGCCGTCGCTGGCCCACCGCGCCGGGCTCACGGAGCGGACCTTCTATCGCAAGTTCACCGAGGCGACCGGCAAGACGCCGGCCCAGTTCGTCGAACGGCTGCGCCTGGAGGCCGCTCGCACGCTGATTGCCGAGCAGTTGCCGCTGAAGGTGATTGCCGACAAGGTCGGGCTGGGATCGTCAGCGCGTCTCGGAGCGGCGTTCGAACGCGGTTTCGGCATGACGCCGTCGCTGTTCCGCGAAATGCATCGCGGACAGACGGAGTCGGTTGCCTGACGTCAGCGCTGCAGGCGCATGCGGAAGCTGCCGACAATCAGCGCTGTTCCGGCGAAGGCCGCGCCAAGCCAGAGCGCGGCGTGGGCGGCGGCATTCGCCTGCGCGGCCCCGGCGGAGAAGTCGAACAGGCCGAAGGTGAGCGCCACCAGGGCGGCACCCATCGTCTGTCCGAGCGTTCGCGACGTGGCGATGATGCCGCCCGCGCTGCCGCTGCGTTCGCGCGGCACGGCGTTCATCATCAGGCGGTTGTTCGGTGCGGCGAAGATGCCGAAGCCTGAGCCGCACAACATGAGTCGCCACATGACATCGGCGATCGACGGATCGTCCGGCAGCAAGGCCGTGAGCACGAGGCCTGTCGTCATGCTGCCCAGTCCGATCGCTCCCAGCACTCCGGCGTGGTAGCGGTCGGCGAGGCGGCCGGCGAAGGGAGCGGTCGCGGCGAGCGCGAGCGGCCACGCGGTCAGGAGGATACCGGTATCGGTGGCGCTGCGGCCCAGCACCGTGTGGAAGAAGAAGGGCAGGCTGACATAGACGAGGCCCTGCGCCACGAAGGTGCAGCTCGAGGTGCTGATCGAGAGCGAGAAGATCGGTCGCTTGAAGATGTCGATCGGCATCATTGGATGCGCGAGCCGTTTCTGCCGCCCGATGAAGAGCGCGCCCAGGGTCGCCGCGCCCGCGAGTTCGCCCAGGATCACGCTCCAGGAATGCCCGTGCGCCAGGCCGTCGATGGCGAAGATCAGGAGGCCGAATGTGGTGCCCGAGAGGACTGCCGACAGGATGTCGAAGGGGCGATGGGTATGCACCGTGCGCGGCAGGTAGCGTTCACCGAGAGCGAAGGAGATCACGCCGAGCGGAATGTAGCAGGCGAACAGGATCGGCCATGACCATATCGCCAGCAAGGCCGCGCCGACGCTGGGCCCGGCAGCAAGCGAAGTGGCGACGACGGTCGTATTGAAGCCGAGCCCGCGCCCCAGCATGTTGCGGGGATAGATGGAGCGCACGAGAGCTGGCTGGATGGCCATGATGCCGGCCGCGCCGAGACCCTGGAAGGTCCGCGCCGCCAGCAGCCAGGGTAGTGACGGCGCCAGTACGCAGCCGATCGATGCGATGCAGAAGAGCAGGACGCCGGAGCGATAGACATGGCGATAGCCGATGATGTCGCCCAAGGCCGCCAGCGGCAGCAGCGAGACCATCTGGGCGATCTGGCTGGCATTGACGATCCAGATCGAACTTTCGGCAGAAATATCGAGATCCAGCGCGATGTAGGGCAATGCCAGGTTGGTCATCGAATTGCTGAGCACCGCCATCGACAGGCCGATGGTGATGGTCGCGACGGCCAGGATACGTGGCGGGCCAGGAGGAAGGCCGTCGGGATGTGGGGCAGTCGCTTGAACGGGTTCGCCGACGGAAGTCGAGTAGGGCATGCGTCTATTGCATCACCGTCGGTGCATCGCCGCTGATGGTCGTGCGCTGCATGAGACGCTTGTACTTGACCGCGTCGTAGTAGGTTGCCCGGTGGAGGACCGCGCGATTGTCCCAGACGATCACGTCGCCTTCGCGCCAGGCATGGGAGAAGCGGAACTCGGGCTGGTCGGCGCGCTGGCCCAGCTCGTACAGCAGCGCCTCGCCGGTCTCCTGCGGCCAGCCGACGATGAAGCCGGCATGGGCGCCGATATAGAGCGCACGGCGGCCATTGATGGGATTGTCCTGGAACAGGCGCTGCTTCACCGGCGGCAGCTCGGCCAGGCTCTTGGCGTTGAGGATGCCCTTCTGAATGCGATTGCGCGAATATTCCAGGGAATGCTCGGCCACCAGCGGCTCGATGGTCGCCTGCAGGGCCGCCGGCAGGGCATTCCAGGCCGCGCGCATGCTCAGGAACTCGGTATTGCCGCCCTCGGCCGGACAGATGCGCGCCGTCAGGATCGAGCAAAGCGACGGGATGCGCTTGAAGGAGGAATCCGAGTGCCAGAGGTAGTTGGCCTTCTGGTAGATCATGCGCATGTCGTCCGGCGGGATCGGCTCGCCGGTCATGATGTCGAGATTGGATTGGCGGGCGAACTTGGTGCCGGCAGCCGGATTGGCACTGAGGGTCGTCTCCAGCGGGCCGAAATATTCGCTGAAGCGGATCTGCTTCTCGTCATCCATGGGCTGGTCGCGGAAGAGGAGGACCGAGTGCTCCTCGAAGGCGGCACGGATCGGCCCGAACTCGCGGGCGCTCAGCGGCTGGGTGATGTCGATGCCCGAGATTTCGGCACCGAACAGCGGATGCAGCTTCCTGACCGAGATGGGACCGGTGTTGCGCATGGCGGCGTCTCTTCAGTCGATGATGGCCTGGTAGGTGAGGACCCGCAGCTCGCGCCGGATCGGATAGGTCGAGGAAGGCATGAGCTGGGTCAGCAGCACGACCGCCATCTCCTCGGCCGGATCGCACCAGAAGGCGGTCGAAGCCGCACCGCCCCAGGCATATTCTCCCGGCGTGCCGGCGATCTGCGCCTTGGCCGGGTCGATCGTGACCGAGAAGCCCAGCCCGAAGCCGATGCCGTAGTAGGTCGACTCCGAGAAGCGCGGCGTACCCATGTCCGCCATGTCGCCCTTGAGATGATTCAGGGTCATCAGCTCGACCGTCTTGCGGCCCAGCAGGCGCACGCCGTCCAGCTCTCCCTTGTTCAGCATGAAACGGCAGAAGCGCAGGTAGTCGGCCGCCGTCGAAACCAGACCGCCGCCACCGGAATTGACCTTGCGCGGCGCGAGATAGCGGCTCTTGCCGGGATCGTCGATCAGCGACAGCTTGCCGTCAGCGCCCCGGCTGTAGTTGGCGGCCAGGCGGTCGTGCTTCGCCTTCGGCACGTAGAAGTCCGTGTCCACCATGCCCAGCGGCTTGATCACGCGCTCGACGAGATACTTCTCGAACGGCTCGCCGGAGATGACTTCGACCAGCCGGCCGAGGACATCGGTGGAGACGCTGTAATTCCAGGCCGTTCCGGGCTGGCACAGCAGGGGGAAGGTGGCGAGCTTGTCGACCAGCGCTTCGAGGCTCGTGTCGGCGGTCTGGAAATCGACCCCGTCCTTGCCGCGATAGAGCGCATCGATGAGGGTGCTCTCCATGAAGCCGTAGGTCAGGCCCGAGGTGTGCGTGAGCAGATCGCGGAAAGTGATCTCGCGCTCGGCCGGCACGGTGTCGATCTTGCCGCGGCTGCCGCCGGCAAAGACGCGCATCGACTTGAAGGCCGGCAGGAACCGCGAGATCGGATCGTCGAGCTGAAAGCGGCCTTCCTCATAGAGCATCATGATCGCCGTCGAGGTGAGCGGCTTGGTCATGGAGTAGATGCGGAAGATCGTGTCGGGCCGCATCGGCTTGCCGCGCTCGACGTCGGCCTTGCCGTAGGCCTCGGCGAAGGCGAGTTCGCCCTTGCGCATCACGCAGGTCACCATGCCGGGCAGCCGGCCGCTGTCGACCCAGCCCTTCATCCACTGGCTCACGCGCGCGAGCCGCGCTGCGGAAAGGCCGACCTGTTCGGGCGCAACGAGTGGCAGGGTGTCCATGGCGATCCTCCTCTTTCAACCGCTATACACTATCGCAGGACAGCGGTTTCCAGACACGCAAAAGACGGGAGGGTGCAATGGCGAGATTGTGTGAAGGCCGGGTGGCCATCGTGACGGGCGGTGCGCGCGGTGTCGGCCGGGAGCATTGCCTGATGCTGGCCGAGCACGGCGCCAAGGTCGTGGTGAACGACCTGGGCGGCGACCGGGCGGGCAAGGGCCACGATGTCGGGCCGGCTCAACAGGTCGTGAACGAGATCAAGGCCATGGGCGGCGAGGCGGTTGCCAATGGCGACGATGTCTCCGACTGGAATGGCGCCAAGCACATGATCGACCAGGCGATCCAGGCTTTCGGCAAGCTCGACGCGCTGGTTCTGAACGCCGGCATCCTGCGCGACCGCATGCTGGTGAACATGTCCGAGGACGAGTGGGATGCCGTGATCAAGGTGCACCTCAAGGGCACCTTCGCGCCGGCCCGGCACGCCGCCGCCTATTGGCGCGATCTCGCCAAGGAGAAGGGTGGGCCGGTCGACGCCCGCATCGTCACGACGACCTCCGTCTCCGGCATCTACGGCAATATCGGCCAGACCAACTACGGCGCAGCCAAGGCGGGCATCGCCTCCTTCACCGTCATTGCCGCCCGCGAGCTCGGGCGCTACGGCATCACCGTGAACTCGATCTCGCCGTCGGCCTTCACCCGCATGACCGAGGATCTCCGGCAGTACAGCGAGGAAGACAAGAAACGCCGCGACCCGAAGTGGATCGCGCCCGTGGCGACTTGGCTGGTGAGCGAGCAGAGCCGCGACATCACGGGGCGCGTGTTCCAGGCTGGTAACGGTCAGTTCGCCGTTGCCGAAGGCTGGCACAAGGGGCCGATGGCCGAGCAGGTCATGGATCCCTACCAGGCCGGCAAGATCCTCACCGAGCTCGCGAAGAAGGCACGGCGTAACGCCGGCATGGACGGAATGGATCTCGATTGATCAACCGAGGAGTGGACAAGAGTAATGATCGATATGAAACGCCGTTCGCTGCTGTCGGGCATCGCCGCGTTGACCGCGCTGCCCCGGATGGCCTCCGCACAGAGCTGGCCGACCAAGCCAGTGCGCTGGGTGGTTCCCTATACGGCGGGAGGTCTCACCGATTCGGCCACGCGCCTCACGCTCGAGAAAGTCGGCCTCGGCCAGACTTTCGTGGTCGACAACAAGCCCGGCGCCAATTCCCTGATCGGCGCGGAGACGGTCGCCAAGGCGGCGCCTGACGGCTACACGTTCCTTACGGTCATCGCGGCACATGCCGCCAACAAAACGCTCTACGCCAACAAGCTGTCGTTCGATCCGGAGACGAGCTTCGAGGCCGTGTCGCTCGTGGGCGTCGCCCCGTTGATCCTCTCGGTGACCAACGGGCTTCCGGTGAAGACCGCGGGCGAGTTGATCGCCTATGCCAAGGCCAACCCGGGCAAGATTTCGTTCGGCTCGTCCGGCGTTGGCTCTGCGGCGCATCTCACCAGCGAGCTGCTGAAGCAGGTCGCCGGCGTACAGATGGAGCACGTTCCCTACAAGGGCACGGCTCCCGCGCTCGCCGATCTCGCCGCGGGCAATATCCAGATGCTGGTGGATGCGCCGATCGGCGTCATGTCGAATGTACGGGCCGGAAAGATCCGCGGCTTGTGCATGTTCTCCAAGGAGCGCGTGCCGGGGGTGGAAGAAGTGCCGACCATCGTCGAGTCGGGCGGTCCATCGATCGAATCCTCGAGCTGGGCCATGTTCCTGGCGCCTGCCGGAACGCCCAAGCCGATCGTCGATCGCATGTCCGAGGCCGTGGCCACTGCGGTCAAGGATCCCGATCTTCGCAAGCGCTTCGCCGAACTCGCGCTCATCCCGGCCGGCTACAGCCCCGCCGACACGAAGAAATTCCTCACTGACGAAGTGGAGAAATGGCGCAAGGTCATCGTCACGGCCGGCGTGAAGATCGAAGCCTGAACGATCGGCAGGGAGGGCGTTCCTTTGCGGCATGCCCTCTCTCTTTCTTTCCGCGACCGAGATGAAGACGACCGGCAAGCCTCGAGCGGCGTAGAAATTTAAGTCTCACTGCAACTTCCCGGCGCAGAGCGGGAATCCTCCTGCACCCTGGCCAGCGAGGGCATTTCTCCGAGCGCGCGACCTTGGTGCGCAGCACCGGATCAGGCCATCAGACATGCGTGTTCGCTCGTCCCGATGATCGATGATGTCATGTATTTTGCCATTATCCCATCAGGCGATCTCCTGTTTGGGGACTTCGGCAGAGGAGCGTCGCGTATCGTGGAAACTGTCGGTGCTATCCTCGCAAGTATCTTGGCTGGTCTGCTTGGCTTCTGCGCCGGCAAGCGGTGGGCGCCCACCCCTTCAGCCGGGGCATTGCTCTTTGGCATACCGATGGGTGCCGTAGCCGCCGGCCTTTACTTCGCGTCGGCGCTTTTCGTGGCCGAAGCCTGGCCTGATCTGCTGGATGCCCGGTCCGTCGGACTGCATGGCCTCGCCCTGCTTTTCATCGGAGCGATCTGTGGCGGGTTGGGTGCCGTGTTCGGCTATCGAAAATCGCTGGGCGCCCGCCTGTTCTGATCGGTCGCGTCCCCTTAAGCTGCCGGCCACGTCGAAAAGGGGACGCATATGGTCGAAGTGAAACTGGGCGGCGCCACGATCACGCGTATCGAAGAAAGCTACGAGCCGAACTTCGAGGCGCAGAAATTCTTTCCCGATTGGAAGGCCGACGTGGTGCGCCAGCATCGAGACTGGCTGCTTCCCCACCACTATGACGAAGCATCGGGTTTCCTGAAGCTCAGCATCCATAGCTGGCTGCTCAAGGTCGGCGGCAAGCACATCCTGATCGACACCTGCGTCGGCAATCACAAGTCGCGTGCCGCCCGGCCCAAGTGGCACATGATGGAGACGAAGTATCTCGAGCGGCTGGCGGCAGCCGGCGTGAAGCCTGAGCAGGTCGACATGGTGATGTGCACGCACTTGCATGTCGACCATGTCGGCTGGAACACGCGGCTCGACAACGGCCGGTGGGTGCCAACGTTCAAGAATGCCAAATACGTCTTCAGCCGCGAGGATTTCGATTTCTATCAGAAGGTCGACAGCGATCCGGTGAAGGGGCCGGCCAATGGCGGCTCGTTTCGCGACTCCGTGCTGCCGGTGGTTGAAGCGGGCCTGGCGCAGATGGTGAGTGGCGCCGCGGCGCTCGACGAGAACCTGAAAGTCGAGCCGGCGCCCGGCCATACGCCGGGCACGATCGCGATCAAGTTCGAGGCGAAGGGCGAGAAGGCCTTGTTCTGCGGCGACATCCTGCATCACGCGCTGCAGGTCTATCATCCCGAATGGAACAGCTTCGCCTGTCTCGACCAGGACAATGCCCGCAAGAGCCGGAAAGCGGCGCTGGAGCATTGTGCGGGCACGGGGGCGCTGCTGATGCCTTGCCATTTCGGCGCGCCCTTCACCTGCCATATCGAGCACAACGCCGGTGGCTTCGCACCTCGCTTCAACGGCAATTTCTAGAAATCCAGAGGGAGGAAAAAATGATCTACGAGATGCGGGTCTATCGCTGCGTGCCGGGCCGCCTTCCTGCGTTGCTGAACCGCTTCGACACCATCACGCTCAAGCTGTGGGCGAAGCATGGCATCAAGCAGGCCGGCTTCTTCACGACGCTGGTCGGCGACTCCAACCAGGAACTCACCTATTTCCTGCAATGGGAGTCCCTGGCCGAGCGCGAGAAAAAATGGAATGCCTTCGCGACCGATCCGGAATGGCTCACCAAACGGGCCGAGACCGAGAAGGACGGTCAGATCGTCGCCAATGTCTCCAACCAGTTCCTGGTGCCGACAACCTTTTCGGCGGTGAAATAGCGGGGCGCGTCGCCGCGGCTATTCGATCTTGAGGCCGGCTGACTTCGCCAGCGTCGACCACTTGTCGAGATCGGCGGCGACGTAGGCCGCGAACTCGGCGGGCGAGCCGAACTGCGGGTCGGCGCCAAGCTCGGCGAATTTCCGCGCGACATCGGGCGAGCGCACGGTTGCGTCGACGGCATCGTGCAGCCGCTCGACCAGCGACGCAGACGTGCCCGTCGGCAGGAAAATCCCATAGGAGATCGCGGCGTCATAGCTGGGCAGGCCCGATTCCGCGATGGTCGGGATATCCGGTGCGGCGGCGGAACGGCGGATACCGGTCTGGCCCAGGGCCCGCAGCTTCCCGGCTTTGACATGGGGCAGGGCGGTCGACAGGCCGCCGAAATAGATATCGACCAGTCCCGCCATGAGGTCGGCCATGGCCGGGCCGCCGCCCTTGTAGGGCACATGCACGATGTCGAGCCGGCCCAGCGCCTTGAACAGTTCGAGCGCGAGATGCGTGGCGCCGCCGGCGCCGGCGGAAGCGCCGTTCAGTTTCCCCGGTGAGGCCCGGGCGAGAGCCAGCAGCTCGGCCACGTCCCTGGCCGGCAGGTCAGGGCGGACGACGAGCAGCATGGGATTGATGCCCACTGGCGCCACGGCAACGAAATCCGTGCGCACATTGTAGGGCAGGCTCTTGTTCAAGGCGGCTGCAACGGTGGTCGAACCGTTCGAGGCCAGCATGAAGATGCTGCCGTCGGCAGGCGCCTTCGCGACGGAGGCGGCGGCGATCTCGCCGTTGGAACCGGCGCGGTTCTCGACGATGACGGTCCGCTTCAGACGCTCTCCGATACCGGGCGCGATCAGCCGGGTCAGCAGGTCATTCGGACCGCCCGGCGGGAAGCCCACGACGAAACGCAAGGGTCGGTCGGGAAAGTCTGCGGTCTGGGCGCGCGCCGAAAGAGCCGTGGCGGCAATGCCGCATCCCAGCGCGCGCCTGGTAAGAGTGGCCATCGACGGGAGTATGGCGTCCGCTGCGGTCATTGGGCAAACCACTCGTGGTGCATTGCACCATGAACCTTCCGATCCCGCAGCGGCCTTCCTGTCGTCGCGGCTCTGCGCTAAACTTGATCAAATGGTCAGGTTTTGGAGGCGGGCATGACAACGTTGATCCGGGGAGGCACCATCGTCACGGCCGATACCAGCTATCGGGCGGACGTCCTCTGCGACCAGGGTATCATCAGGGAGATCGCCCCGAAGATCGATGCGCCGGCCGGTGCATGGATCGTCGATGCCGGTGGCCAGTTCGTCATGCCGGGCGGTATCGACCCGCATACGCACATGGAGTTGCCCTTCATGGGCACGACCGCCTCCGAAGACTTCTTCAGCGGCACGGCGGCAGGCCTTGCCGGCGGCACGACGATGATCATCGACTTCGTGATCCCCGATCCGAACGAGCCGCTGCTCGAGGCCTACAGGAAGTGGCGCGGCTGGGCCGAGAAGGCGGCGAGCGACTATTCCTTCCATGTCGCCGTCACCTGGTGGGGCGAGTCGGTCCATCGCGACATGGGCACGCTGACGAAGGAGTACGGAGTCAACTCCTTCAAGCACTTCATGGCCTACAAGGGCGCGATCATGGCGGAGGACGAGGTGCTGGTGAATTCCTTCACCCGTGCCCGCGAACTCGGCGCCATCTGCACCGTGCATGCCGAGAACGGCGAGCTTGTCTTTCACCTGCAGCAGCAGTTGCTCAAGGCAGGCATCACCGGACCCGAGGGACATCCGCTGTCACGGCCACCGGAGGTCGAGGGCGAAGCCGCCAATCGCGCCCTCCGCATCGCCCAGGTGCTGGGTGTCCCACTCTACATCGTCCACAATTCCTGCAGGGAATCCCTGGAAGCGATCACCCGCGCGCGCAACGAAGGGCAGCGCGTGTTTGGCGAGGTCCTGGCGGGTCATCTCGTGGTGGACGACTCGGTCTATCGCCATCCCGACTGGAACGTCGCCGCCGCGCACGTCATGAGCCCGCCCTTCCGGCCCAAGGAGCATCAGGAAGCGCTCTGGCGCGGCCTTCAGTCCGGCAACCTGCAGACCACGGCGACCGACCATTGCTGCTTCTGTGCGCCACAAAAGGCGATGGGCCGTGCCGACTTCACCAAGATCCCCAACGGTACCGGCGGCGTCGAGGATCGCATGGCGATCCTCTGGCACTATGGCGTGGGCACCGGCCGACTGACGGCCAACGAGTTCGTGCGTGTGACATCCACGAACGCGGCGCAGATCTTCAACATCTATCCACGCAAGGGTTCCGTCAGCGTGGGGGCCGACGCCGATCTCGTGGTGTGGGACCCCAAGGCCTCGCGCACCATCTCGGCCAAGACCCACCACCAGAAGGTCGACTACAACATCTTCGAAGGCCTGACGGTCCAGGGCGTGGCCACGCATACGATCAGCCAGGGCCGTGTCGTATGGGCGGACGGCAAGCTCGACGCCAAGCGCGGCGCCGGCCGCTACATACCGCGTCCGACCTTTGCTCCGGTATTCGAAGCGGTGCGGCGTCAGGCCGAACTCAAGATGCCGCATGCCGTCCCGCGGGTGGCGGCGGAGTAGTCTCAAAAGAAACGGGGGAGGCCTCAGCCTCCCCCGCATCGCGTTGACGAGAGATTTCGCCGCTATTTCTTCATCGCCTTGTCCCACACTTCGTGGGTCCAGGCGCCCACCGGCTTCTTGGTGATGACCGGGTCGGAGCTTCCCTTCAGCAGGACGTCGACCGTCCGCTGATAGTCGGCCTCCTCGAGATAGCCGATACCCTTGGGCTGGTCGGCGACGAGCTTTGCGACCTCGCCCATCATCTGCGACTGATGATGCTCGGTCTGGGCGCCGGTCGCGTCATTCTTGAGCACGATCTTCACCGCCTCGGGCTGGTTCTTGATGGCGTAGTCCCAGCCCTTCATCGAGGCGCGCACGAAGCGGGCGAGCTTGTCGACCATTGCCGGGTCCTTGAGCTTGGCCTCGAGCGTATAGAGGCCGTCCTCCAGCGTCGCGACGCCCTCGTCCTCATACTTGAAGACGACCAGGTCGGCGGGCTTCACGCCGGCGTCGATCACCTGCCAGTACTCGTTGTAGGTCATGGTCGAGATGCAGGCGGCCTGCTTCTGCAGCAGCGGGTCGACGTTGAAGCCCTGCTTGAGGATCTTGATGTCGGCGTCCGCGCCGGAGGTCTTGTACTTGAGCTTATCCATCCAGGAGAGGAACGGATATTCGTTGCCGCCGAACCACACGCCCAGCGTCTTGCCCTTGAAGTCGGCCGGGGTCTTGATGCCGCTGTCCTTGCGGCAGGTGAGCTCCATGCCGGAGCGCTTGAAGACCTGGGCGATGTTGACGAGCGGAATGCCCTTCTCGCGCGTTGCCAGGGCTGACGGCATCCAGTCGACCACGACGTCGGCGCCGCCGCCCGCGATCACCTGGGGCGGCGCGACATCGGGACCGCCGGCCTTGATCGTCACGTCGAGGTTCTCGTCCTTGTAGAACCCCTTGTCCTTGGCGACGTAGTAGCCTGCGAACTGCGCCTGGGTCACCCACTTGAGCTGCAGGGTGAGCTTGTCCGCCGCCTGGGCGCTCACGCTGGACGCGGCCAACAGGGCGGCGCCAGCCAGGATGGAAAGTCTCTTCATACGTTGCTCCTTGTTTGTCGGTGTCCGTTTCTGCACTCAACTCTGCTCCTGGCGATAAGACGGATGCCAGAAGGTGAACCCCCGCTCGACGAGTGCGAGGATGCCGTAGAAGATGGATCCGGCCAGCGCGGCGACGGCGATCGTCGCCCACACCACGTCGACGTTCATGCGGCCGATCTCGACGGAGATACGGAAGCCCATGCCGACCACCGGCGTGCCGAAGAACTCCGCGACGATGCCGCCGATCAGAGCGAGCGTCGAATTGATCTTGAGCGCGTTGAAGATGAAGGGGAGCGCGCTGGGGAGCCGGAGCTTGAGCAAGGTCTGGCCGTAACCGGCGGCATAGGAGTGCATCAGATCCCGCTCGATCTCGCTGGCCGAGCCGAGCCCGGCCAGCGTGTTCACCAGCATCGGGAAGAATGTCATGACGACGATGACGGCCGCCTTGGATTGCCAGTCGAAGCCGAACCACATGACCATGATCGGAGCGATGCCGACGATGGGAATGGCGCTCACCAGGGCGCCGAGCGGCAGCAGGCCGCGCTGCAGGAAGGGGCTGCGATCCACCAGGACGGCGACGAGGAAGCCGAGGCCCGACCCCAGCGTGAAGCCGGCCAGCACCGACTTGAGAAAGGTCTGGCGGAAATCCTGCCACAGCAGGCCGGCATTGGCGGCGAGCTGATGGCCGATACGCGCCGGGCTCGGCAGCAGCACCGCCGGCACGTCGAAGCCCACCGTCAGGACCTGCCAGAGATAGAGCAGCAGCAGTCCGAACAGGCCGGGCACGACAAGTCCGCCGATCCAGCGCGGTCTGTCGACACCGGCCAGACGCTCGAGGCCGATCCACGACAGGGCCGTCACGCCGAGAACCAGTGCCCAGAAGGCGAGGGGCACGCTGCCCGGCGTCAGGGCATCGGCCAGGAGGACCAGGGAGCCGGCGGCGCCTGCCAGGGCCGCGGCGACCGCAAGCACGCCCCCCTTCATGGCTTGGCTCCCATCCGGCGCAGGGTCAGACGTTCGACCACACCCACGAGGGCAACCAGCACCATGCCGAGCAGCGCTGCCATGAACAGCGCCGCCCAGATCTGCACCGTCTGGCCGTAATAGGATCCGCTCAAAAGCCGGGCGCCGAGCCCGCCCTGTGCGCCGGTCGGCAGCTCGCCGACAATCGCGCCGACGAGACTGATGGCGATCGCCACCTTGAGCGACGTGAAGAGAAAGGCCACCGACGCCGGCCAGCGCAGCTTCCGGAACACCTGGCCCCGTGTCGCGGAGTAGGTGCGCATGAGGTCGAGCTGCAGCGGGTCCGGCGACCGGAGCCCCTTTACCATTCCGATGGTGATGGGAAAGAAGCAGAGATACATGGAGATCACGGCCTTGGGCATGAGGCCCGTCAGCCCGATATTGCCCAGCACCACGATGATCATGGGCGCGATGGCAAGGATCGGGATGGTCTGCGAGGCGATGATCCAGGGCAGCAGGCTGCGATCGAGTGTGCGCCAGCTGACGATCCCGACCGCGAGCAGGATCCCGAGCAGCGTGCCCAGCGCAAAGCCGACGAGCGTCGCCGAGCCCGTGATCTCGGCGTGATAGACAAGGCTCCGCGGCGAGGTGATGTCGCGCGTGAAGACGCTTTCGTAGAATTCCCTGGCGACCTGGTGGGGAGCCGGCAGAACCGGCCGGTCGAGGGAGAAGGCGATATGCGCGAACTCCGCCGCGGTCGCTTCTTTCCCGGTCTGCTCGAGTCTCTGCTCGACGAGGCCGGCATTGAGCCAGACCGCGCCCACGTACCAGATCAGGATGATGGCTGCGAGTACCACCATCACCGGGAGCCAGCGGCTGTTGCTCAGGCGCATGCCGTTTGTGACCAAGCCCGTCGGACGAGACAGGCGCTCAGTCGTCATAAGAGTGACCGGCCCGAAGCGCGACGCGGACGCGATGGGCAATGGTGAGGAATTCCGGCGTCTCGCGCACGTCGAGCGTGCGATCGGGCGGCAGGTTGCAGTCGATGACCTCGAGGATCCGGCCGGGACGCGGCGACATCACGACGATGCGGCTGGAGAGGAACACCGCCTCGGGAATCGAATGGGTCACGAAGATAACGGTCTTCTGCGTCTGCTCCCACAGCCGCAGCAGCTGCTCGTTCAGATGATCGCGCGTAATCTCGTCGAGGGCACCGAACGGCTCGTCCATCAGCAGGAGCTTCGGTTCGAAGCTCAGCGCGCGGGCGATGGAGACGCGCTGCTGCATGCCGCCGGACAGCTGCCAGGGGAACTTGTTGGCGAAGTCCTTCAGCCCCACCATCTCGAGATAGCGCGCCGCGCGCGCCTCGCGTTCGGACGCCGGTACGCCCATGATCTCGAGCGGCAACATGAGATTGCGTCGCACGCTGCGCCAGGGATAGAGCGCGGGGGCCTGAAACACGTAGCCATAGGCGCGGGCGAGGCGGGCTTGCTCGGGAGACAGGCCATTCACCGTGATATGGCCGCTGGTTGGCCGCGCGAGGTCGGCCATCACGCGCATCAAGGTTGTCTTGCCGCAGCCGGAAGGCCCGATCAGGGAGACGAACTCGCCGGCCCTGATCTGCAGATCGACGTTGGACAGCGCGGTGACCGGCGCATCGGCCGTCCGGAAGGTGAGCGACAGGTCGCGGATGTCGATGGCGACCGGCCTGTTGTCTTCCCGGGAAGCCGGTCGCAGGGAATCTGCACTCATGGTTGTGTCCGTGCGCAGCGTTTGCACGTCAGTTGCTCCCCTGTTCGGATCGTCGCAGCACGGACTTGTTCCTGTCAAACCACGTTACGCCGCGTTGGCGCGCGCAAGCATTGCCTGCAGAAGCACATTGCAACCGGCGGCGATGTCATCCGGCGTGGCGCTCTCGACTTCGTTGTGGGAAATGCCATCCGCGCAGGGCACGAAGACCATCGCCGTCGGGGCGACGCGGGCGATGTAGCAGGAGTCGTGTCCCGCACCCGAGATGATCGGCATGTTGTCGTAGCCCAGCGTCTCTGCGCCGCCCTGCACGGCAGAAACACACGCCTTGTCGAAGGCGACCGGCGGCGAGTACCAGATCTGCTCCAGCTCAAGCTGCAGGCCGATCTCCTCGGCGATGCGGCTGGCGGCGGCGCGCAATTCGGCGTCCATCTTCGAGAGCGTGGCGTCGTCGGGATGGCGGAAGTCGACGGTGAAGAAGACCTTGCCCGGAATGGTATTGCGCGAGTTGGGGCTCACCTGCATCAGGCCGACCGTGGCACAGGCATAGGGCTGGTGCGCGAGGCCGATCCGGTTCACCTCGTGTACGACGCGCGAGGCGCCGAGCAGCGCGTCCTTGCGGCGGCGCATCGGGGTGGGGCCGGCATGCGCTTCCTGGCCGGTCATGGTGATCTCGTACCAGCGCTGGCCCTGCGCGCCCTGGACGATGCCGATGGTCTTCTTTTCAGCTTCCAGGATGGGCCCCTGTTCGATGTGCGCCTCGAAGAAGGCGCCGAACTTGCGGCCGCCGACGGGAAGATCGCCGGCGTAGCCGATGCGCTTCAGTTCCTCGCCCATGCTCCGGCCGTCGAGGTCCTTGCGCGAGAGACCGTATTCTTCGTCGAACACGCCTGCGAAGACTCCCGAGGCCACCATGGCCGGCGCGAAACGGGAACCCTCCTCGTTGGTCCAGACCACCACCTCGACGGGGGCGGCCGTCTCGTAGTTCATGTCGTTCAGCGTCCGGATGACTTCGAGGCCAGCTAGCACGCCATACACACCGTCGAATTTGCCGCCGGTGGGCTGGGTGTCGAGATGGCTGCCGGTGCCGATCGGTGGCAGGGAATTGTCGCGGCCTGGCCGGCGGGCGAAGATGTTGCCCATGCGATCGACCGAGATGGTGCAGCCCGCCTCCTTGCACCAGCGCACGAACAGATCGCGTCCCTGCCGATCGAGGTCGGTGAGGGCAAGACGGCAGACGCCGCCCTTGTCGGTGCCGCCGATCTTGGCCATCTCCATCAGGCTTTGCCAAAGACGCTCGCCGTTGATGCGCAGGTTCTTCCCGGTTGCCGCGTTGGTCATGACACGCCTCGATCCGTTGGAGTGACTATTCGGCAGCCTGCCGCATGGGGTTGTTGGGATGCTCGAGCCAGGTGAGGGGCTCCTTGCCGGTTGCCACCTCGACCATGCTGATGCAGCCCGTCACCGGGCACGCATGCATGCAGAGATTGCAGCCGACACATTCCTTGTCGATCACCTCGAAGTGGCGGTCGCCGTCCTTCTTGGAGGCGGTGATCGCCTGGTGCGATGTGTCCTCGCAGGCGATATGGCAGAGCCCGCACTTGATGCAGGCTTCCTGGTCGATGCGCGCGACGATCTTGTAGTTGAGATTGAGGTGCTGCCAGTCGGTGACGTTGGGAAGGGCGCGGCCGACGATGGCGTCCAGGCGGGCGTGGCCCTTGGCGTCCAGCCAGTTGCCGAGGCCGTCCACCATGTCGTCGATGATCTTGAAGCCGTAATGCATCGCCGCGGTGCAGACTTGGACGGTGCCGGCGCCGAGGGCGTGGAACTCCGCCGCGTCGCGCCAGGTGGCGATGCCGCCGATGCCGGAGATCGGCATGCCGGCGCATTCGGGATCGCGGCCGATTTCCGAGATCATATGCAGGGCGATCGGCTTCACGGCCGGACCGCAATAGCCACCGTGAGTGCCCTTGCCGCCGACCACGGGATATGGCGCCATGAGGTCGAGATCGACACCGATGATCGAGTTGATGGTGTTGATCAGCGACACACCGTCGGCGCCGCCGCGCTTGGCCGCCCGTGCCGAGCCCAGGATGTTCGTCACGTTGGGCGTCAGCTTCACCAGCACCGGCATGCGTGTGTTCTGCTTGCACCAGCGCGTGACCATCTCGACATATTCCGGCACCTGGCCGACCGCAGCGCCCATGCCGCGCTCGGACATGCCGTGGGGGCAGCCGAAGTTGAGCTCGACGCCGTCGGCGTTGGTCTCTTCGACGCGCTTCAGGATGCGTTTCCAGCTCTCCTCGACGCACGGCACCATCAGCGACACGACCAGCGCCCGATCCGGCCAGTCGCGCTTGACCTGCTTGATCTCGTCGAGATTGACCTGGAGGGGGCGGTCGGTGATCAGCTCGATATTGTTGAAGCCGGCCATGCGCACGCCGCTGATATCCAGCGTGCCATAGCGCGAGGCGGTGTTGACGACCGGCGGGCCGTCCTCGCCGAGCGTCTTCCAGACCACGCCACCCCATCCGGCCTTGAACGCACGGACGACGTTGTAGGCCTTGTCGGTCGGCGGCGCAGAAGCGAGCCAGAACGGATTGGGGGACTTGATGCCGGCGAAGGTGGTGCGCAGATCAGCCACGATTTCCTCCCTCAAGCCGCGCGCAAGGCCCGGTCGATCGCTTCCGCGGCGACCTTGCCGTCCTGCACGGCGCTCACTGTCAGATCGTCACCGGGCACGCAATCGCCGCCGGCCCAAACATCGGGCAGGGACGTCTGCCGGTCGGCGTTCACCTTGATGCGGCCTTCCGCCAGCTCGAGCGGCTCCGCCGAATCCTTGCCGATCGGCGCCGCGACAAAGCTTTGGCCGATCGCCTTGAACAGCATGTCCGCGAGCAGGACGAAACGATCGCCGGTCGACATCAGCCGGCCCTGCTCATCGAGCTGCGTGTATTCGAACTCGACTTCCTTGAGCCGACCTCGATGGCCGACGAGCCGTACCGGGCGCGCCCAGTATTTGATGGCTGCGCCGTTGGTTTGCGCCAGTTCCTGTTCGTAGCGGGTCGCGGTCATCTGCTCCGGGCCGCGGCGATAGACGACGGTCACGTCCTCGGCGCCCAGCCGCTTGGCCTGGACGGCCACGTCGATCGCGGTGTTGCCGCCGCCGATGACCACCACGCGCCGACCGATCTCGAGTGCGCCCTTGTCCGGCGCCTGTCGCAGCCGCTCGATATAGGCGACGGCATCCATCACGCCGGCCATGTCCTCGCCCTCGAGCGCGAGCGTGTTCACGCCGGCCAGCCCCATTCCGAGGAACACCGCGTCGAAATTCCGGCGCAGTTCGGCAAGGGAGAGATCCCGCCCCAGCGCCTTGCCGGATTCGATCCTGATGCCGCCGATGCTCAGGATGAAAGCGACCTCGGCTTGCGCGAAATCGTCCGGCATCTTGTAGGCGGCGATGCCGTATTCGTTCAGGCCACCCGCCTTGGGCTTGGCCTCGAAGACGACGACGTCGTGACCACGCATTGCGAGACGATGGGCGCAGGAGAGCCCCGCAGGCCCCGCGCCGACCACTGCGACACGCTTGCCGCTCGGGGCCGCGCGGGTGAAGGGGTGAACCTTGCGGTCGAACAGCCAGTCGGTCGCGTACCGCTGAAGCGCGCCGATCTGAATGGGCTTGGCTTCCTGCGTCTGCCGCACGCAGGCCGATTCGCACAGGATCTCCACCGGGCAGACGCGCGCGCAGGCGCCTCCCATGATGTTCTCGTCGAGGATCGTGACGGCGGCGCCCTTCACATTGTCCGTCGCGATCTTGCGGATGAAGCCTGGAATATCGATCCCGGTCGGGCAGGCCTGAGCGCAGGGTGCGTCGTAGCAGAAGTAGCAGCGACTGGCTTCGATCAGCGCGCGCTTGCGATCGAGCGGAGGATGGATGTCGGCGAAGTTCCGCGCGAGCTCGTCTGCCGTCAGGCGTTGGGCTGCAACTGCGCTTGCATCTGTCATCGGCGCTCCCTCCGATCGGTCGGCGCTCCAAACTCGCGAGCAGCCACCTGATCCTCGATGGCACGGTACCGACGATCTGACCAAATGGTCAAGTTCTGTGTCGCGATATCGGTGGACTGGAGAGAAGGCATCCGATCCTGTACATCAATTGGTATGTCTAGGCAGCGCACCGCACGAAAACCGAGCATATCCAGCGACAAGTCGTCGAAGACGCGGCGGCCCGGGGGCCTCCGCAAAATCAGTGCCAATGGTCGTGGGACCATCCGCGAAAGCAATGAGGTGCGTCTCCTGCAGGCCGCCGAGACTGTCTTTGCCGAACGCGGATTCAGCGGCGCCACCACTGCCGAGATCGCGGCGCGCGCCAAGTTGCCGAAGGCCAACCTGCACTATTACTTCCGCACCAAGGCCGAGCTCTATCGCGCGGTGCTGGCGAACGTGCTCGAACTCTGGCTGGATGAACTCGATCGCTTCACGCCGGAACGCGAACCGGCGGAAGCCATCGCGGAGTACGTTGCAGCGAAGCTGAAATGGTCGCGCATGCGCCCCAATGCGTCGAAGGTATTCGCCAACGAGATCCTGCATGGCGCGCCGTTCATGAAATCCTACCTGTCCAACGATTTGCGACGACGCGTCGAGGACAAGGCCGAGGTCATTCGGCATTGGATCGCACGCGGCAAGATGCGGCCGCTGGATCCGAAGCACTTCGTCTTTCAGCTATGGGCGGTGACGCAGCACTATGCGGACTTCGATGTGCAGGTGCGCGCCGTGTTGGGCCGAGGCCGGCTGACCGATCGCGACTTTGCCGCCGCGACCGAGAACATCTCGGCGTTGATCCTGCACGGTTGCCTCACGCCGTCCGGCAGCCGGTGATCGGCGTCGGGGCGCGAGGACCGGCCTGACGTCCCAGCGGCCCTGGAGAAAGGCAGCGCCCGTGGCCGGGGTTACGCCCGGGCCGGTTGCCCCATGGCCAGTCGGGTGGCGTGCGCGACGAGACGGGTGCGGTCGGCTTCCGGGCGGATGAAGAGGGCGCCGATGAGGCCGCCCGCGATCATCAGCAGGCCCATGATCACGTATCCCTTCTCGTAACCCGCGACAGGCGTGGCGGCCCCCTGGATGATGTTGCCCATCACCAGCGGCGCGAGCACACCCGCGACGGTCACGAACGAGTTGGTGATGGCGAGCATGGCGGCCCGTTGCGGCTGCGGCGTGAGCTCGCTCACGATCATCGGAATGACGACATAGATCGTGCTGCCGATGGCCGAACCCACGACGAGCACGGCGAGCTTCGCAACCGGCGACGGCATCGCGCCCACCAGCGGCATCAGGCAGCCGCCCAGGACCACGGTCGCGGCCGGGAAGATGCCGCGTGCGATCCGGCTCGGCACATGCGCCCGGGTCAGGCGCTGGGAGAGCCAGCCGCCGCTCAACACCACGCAGAGCCCGAAGACCCACGGCAGGATGGTGAGGTTGCCTGCGACCTGCTGCGAGTAGCCGAGGCCCTGGATGAGATAGGAGGTGAACCAGGTGAGGCCAAGCGACAGGCCCCAGTAGGTGGCGAAACAGGTGCAGCTCACCGCCACGATGCTCGGGCAGGTGAGGAGATAGCGGTAGGGGACGCGTCCGTCGCCGTGGGGCGTGGCCGGGCGGTCCACGAGCGTGCCTTCACGGCCGAAGATCAGCCACAGCACGGCCCACACCAGCCCGGCGATGCCGAGAGCGCCGAAGGCCCAGTGCCAGCTGTGATGCACGATGATCCAGTTGAGGGTCGGCACTGCCACGATCACGCCAAGGGCGGATCCCTGCGCGATGATCGCGGTCGGCAGGCCGCGCAGGGAATCGGGGAACCACTTGTAGACCGCGTGCGTCGCCACCGGCGCTGCCGGCCCTTCGCCGGCACCGAGGACGATGCGGCAGGCCATCAGGACCTCGAGATTCACCGTCGTCAGCATGGGGAACTGGACCAGCGACCAGATGATGGCCATCACCAGCAGGATGCGGCGTGCCTGGATGCGGTTGGTGAGGAAGCCCACCCCTACCGCCGACACGGCAAACAGGAAGAAGAACGACGAGCCGAGCAAGCCGAATTCCTGCGGCGTGAGCTTCAGTTCCTCCATGATCGGCCGTGCGGCGAGGCCTACGACGACCTTGTCCGCGAAGTTGATCAACATGAAGAGAAACAGCAGCCCGGTCATCCACCAGGCGCCCTTGAGGGGACGATCTTGAGCGGTCACTTCGGCGTTACTCCCTTGCCCTTATGTCCGGGCTTGCCGGCACATAAGACAAGGCTATCGGCAGGGGCGCAAGCAGGAAGGGATGCCGATCGCGAAGGTTGCATGGCCGTGCAATGAAAAAGGCGCCCTTGCGGGCGCCTTTTCCTTCCATCGTCGAGGGCTCAGTCCTTCACCAGCGGGCACTTGCCATCCTTGAGCGGGCGATAGGCCTTATCGCCCGGAACCGTGGCGATCAGCTTATAGATATCGTCCTTGCCCTTGGACTCTGCCGGCGACTTCACCTGGAACAGGTACATGTCGCGGACCAGACGGCCATCCTCGCGCAGCTTGCCGTTCTTCGTCATGACGTCGTTGACCGGCATTTCGCGCATCTTGGCCATGACCGCCTTCGGATCGTCGGTGCCGGCCGCCTGCACGGCCTTGAGGTAGTGCAGCGTCGAGCTGTAGACGCCGGCCGTCAGCATGCTCGGCAGCTTGTCCTTCTTGGCGCGGTAGCGCTTGGTCCAGGCGCGCGTCTCGTCATTGAGGTCCCAGTAGAAGGACTCGGTCAGCACCAGCCCCTGCGCGACCGGAAGCGTGAGCGACTGCACGTCGGTGGCGAAGACCAAAAGACCGGCAAGTTTCTGCCCGCCCTTGACGATGCCGAACTCGCCGGCCTGCTTGATCGCATTGATCGTGTCCTGGCCGGCATTGGCGAGGCCGATCACCTTGGCCTTCGATCCCTGCGCCTGCAGCAGATAGGAGGAGAAGTCCTGCGTGCTGAGCGGATGCTTGACGTCGCCCAGCACCTTGCCGCCGGCAGCCTTCACGACCGCGGACACGTCGCGCTCGAGCGCGTGGCCGAAAGCGTAGTCGGCGGTGAGGAAGAACCAGCTGTCGCCGCCGGCCTTCACCATCGCGTCCCCCGTCACGTGCGCGAGGGCGTAGGTGTCATAGACCCAATGCGCGCCCGTTGCCGAGCAGGCCGGGCCGGTGAGGTCGGCGGACGCGGCGCCGGTATTGATGTCGATCTGGCCCTTTTCCTGGGAAACCTTGCGCACGGCGAGCGCTACCGAGGATGTGCCGAGACCGGTGATCATCTTCACCCCCTCGACGTCGTACCATTTGCGTGCGATCGCCGCGCCGACATCGGGCTTGGTCTGGTGGTCGGCCGACAGGATTTCGATCGGCCGGCCGAGCACCTTGCCGCCGACGTCTTCGACGGCGAGTTGCATCGCCTCGACTTCGCCCTGGGTGAGATCGCCGTAGACACCCGAGAAGCCGTCCATGACACCGATCTTGAGCGGCTTCGGCGCCTGTGCCTGCGCAATGGCCGCGAGGCCAAGGACGGTCAGGCTGACGCCAGCAGCAAGTACGCCCGCCAAGCGGGCGACGTTCGAAACCTTCATACTTTTAATTCCTCCCAGAAGCAGCTTTACCGCTGATGTGGCAAACTTAGCGTCCCTCCAGGGGCTGTGCCAAGTGCGTCGCGATGAAGTCTCGACCAAAATCGGAAGGACGTTTCTGACGTTGGAGATTCCGAATGCGCGCATGCAGGCGCTGGCTGATCTCGAGAGATATGCGTCGGGATTCCGCGCCAGGCTCCTCAGGCCGGAAGGGTTCCAAGGTGAGCGCGGCGGCGGCCCGTAGAAGAAGGGCGATGGACTTCACGCATAGATCGCTGGACATCGCCACCAAGCTTCGATTTATTCCCCTCACCGCATAGGGAGAGCGGATGGCCGAAGAAGAAGTAATTCTCGAGGCGACGGGGTTAACGAAGGAATTCAAGGGTTTCGTGGCGGTCAAGAACGTCGCCCTGCGCGTTCGACGGCACACGATTCACGCTCTTATCGGCCCCAATGGTGCCGGCAAGACAACCTGCTTCAACCTCCTCACTCATTTTTTGAGCCCGACATCCGGCCGGATTCATTTCAACGGTCGTGACATAACGGGCAGCTCGCCCGCGGCGATTGCCCGCATGGGGCTGGTGCGTTCGTTCCAGATCTCGGCCGTGTTTCCACATCTCAGCGTGAGGGAAAACGTACGCGTGGCGCTGCAGCGCAAGCTGCGGAATTCCTTCCAGTTCTGGCGCTCCGAACAGGTGCTCGACCGGCTGGATGCGCGCGCCCTCGAACTGATCGAAGCCGTCGGCCTCACGCCTTTCGCGGAGCTGCCTGCGGTCGAGCTGCCTTATGGACGCAAGCGGGCGCTCGAGATCGCCACGACGCTGGCTCTCGATCCCGAGATGATGCTGCTCGACGAACCGATGGCGGGACTTGGCCAGGAGGACATTCAGCGCATCGCCTCGCTCATTCGCACCGTCGCCCGCAACCGGACGGTCCTCATGGTCGAACACAACATGTCGGTCGTCGCCGACCTTTCCAACACGATCACGGTGCTGGCGCGCGGCGAGGTGCTGGCGGAAGGGCCGTACGAAACGGTGTCCAAGAACCCGCTCGTGGTCGAAGCCTATGTCGGGACCGGCCATGGCTGACGCGACCACCAAGGATCCCCTGCTCAAGGTCGAAGAGCTGCAGGCCTGGTATGGCGAGTCCCATATCCTCCACGGCGTCGGCTTCGAGATCGGCCGCGGCGAGCTGGTGACGCTGCTTGGCCGCAACGGCGTCGGCAAGACGACCACGCTGCGCTCGATCATGGGCATCGTCGGCAAGCGGTCCGGCTCGGTGCGGTTCGAAGGCCAGGAGACGGTCGGCAGGCCGTCCAACATCATCGCCCGCCTCGGCATCGCCTACTGTCCTGAGGAACGCGGCATCTTCTCGAGCCTGAACGTGGAGGAGAACCTGATGCTGCCGCCGGCCGTGAAGCCGGGCGGCATGAGCGTCGAGGAGATCTACACGCTCTTTCCGAACCTCAAGGAACGTCGCCGCAGCCAGGGCACGAAGCTCTCGGGCGGCGAGCAGCAGATGCTGGCGATCGGCCGCATCCTGCGCACCGGCGCCAACCTCCTGATGCTCGACGAGCCGACCGAGGGGCTGGCGCCCGTCATCGTGCAGCGCATCGGCGAGATCATCCGCCAGCTCAAGCAGCGCGGCTTCACCATCCTTCTGGTGGAGCAGAACTTCCACTTTGCCGCCACCGTCGCCGACCGCCATTACGTGATGGAGGATGGCCGCGTGGTCGACATGATCGTCGCCGCCGACGTCGAGAAGAACGTCGGCAAGTTGCAGGCCTATCTGGGAGTCTGATCGCGCCGATGCTCGACATCTTCAGTATCCCGCTTCCAGCGCTGTTCGGCCAGCTTCTGCTGGGCCTGATCAACGGTGCCTTCTACGCCATGCTGAGCCTCGGCCTCGCCGTGATCTTCGGCATGCTGAACGTGATCAATTTCACGCACGGCGCGCAGTACATGCTGGGCGCCTTCGCCGCCTGGCTGCTGTTGACCAACCTGTCGATCCCGTTCTGGGCGTCGCTGGTGCTGGCACCCTTGATCGTCGGTCTGTTCGGCGTGCTGATCGAACGCCTGCTGCTCAAGCGCATTTACCACCTGGACCATCTCTATGGCTTCCTGCTGACCTTCGGCCTGTCGCTGGTGATCGAAGGCCTGTTCCAATGGAAATGGGGGTCGTCGGGCGCGCCTTATCCGTCGCCCATCGCGGGCGGCTACAATCTCGGCTTCATGTTCCTGCCGGCCTATCGCGGCTTCGTGGTGCTGGCGGCGCTCGTGGTCTGCCTTGCCACCTGGTACGGCATCGAACGGACCCGTCTCGGCGCCTACCTGCGGGCGGCGACGGAGAATCCGACGCTGGTCCAGGCCTTCGGGATCAACGTGCCGCGGCTCATCACGCTGACCTACGGGCTTGGCGTCGGCCTGGCGGCCCTGGCGGGAGTGCTAGCGGCGCCGATCCAGCAGGTCTCGGCGCTGATGGGCACCAATCTCGTGCTGGTCGTGTTCGCCGTCGTGGTTATCGGCGGAATGGGCTCGATCATGGGCTCGATCGTGACGGGCTTCGGGCTCGGCCTGATCGAAGGCTTCACCAAGGTGGTCTACCCGCCGGCCTCCAACACCGTGATCTTCGTCGTCATGGCGATCGTGCTGCTGGTGAAGCCGGCCGGCCTGTTCGGGCAGACGAAATGACCAGCCAGCGTACCCTGATCGCCGCCCTGCTGATCGTTCTGGCGCTGGTCGCGCCGCTGGTCGCCTATCCGGTGTTCCTGATGACGGCGCTCTGCTTCGCGCTGTTCGCCTGCGCCTTCAATCTCCTGCTGGGCTATGCCGGCCTGATGAGCTTCGGCCATGCGATGTTCTTCGGCATGGGCGGGTACTTCTTCGGCTATGTCGTGAAGACGATGGGGCTTGCTCCCGAGATCGGCCTGCTCGCGGGCGTGGGCGGCGCGGCTCTGCTCGGCCTCGTCACCGGCGCGCTGGCGATCCGCCGCCAGGGCATCTACTTCGCGATGATCACGCTCGCCTTCGCCCAGATGGTCTACTTCATCTGCGTGCAGGCGCCGTTCACCGGCGGCGAGGACGGCCTGCAGGGCATCCCGCGTCGCGCGCTGCTGGGCGGCCTGCTTCCGATCGACAGCGACCGGACGCTCTACTACGTGGTGCTGGTGCTCTTCCTGTTCGGCTTCGGCCTCATCTATCGCGTCATCCATTCGCCGTTCGGGCAGGTGCTGAAGGCGATCCGCGACAACGAGCAGCGCGCCGTGTCGCTGGGCTACGAGGCCGACCGGTACAAGCTCCTGGCCTTCGTGCTTTCCGCTTCCCTCGCGGGGCTGGCGGGATCGATGAAGGCGCTGGTGCTGCAGTTCGCGACGCTCACCGACGTGAGTGCCGGCGTGTCGGGCGAGGTCGTGCTGATGGCCCTGGTGGGCGGCCTCGGCACCATCTTCGGTCCGGTGATCGGCGCGTTCATCATCGTGGCAATGCAGAACTACCTCGCCTTTACCGGCGAATTCGTACTGGTCATCCAGGGCGCCATCTTCGTGGTGATCGTGATGGCCTTCCGCAAGGGACTGCTCGGCGAGTTCAGCGACTGGTGGAAGCGCCGGCGCGCCGGCTGATCAGCGCACGCCGATCGGCTGGGGCGGCTCCACCATGTCGTTGCAATTGGTGGCCCGGGTCATCATGCAGTCCTGAAGCCTGGAGACGTCTCGCAGCCGCTCGACGACGACGATGCCGGCGACGACGAGGGCGGCCAGCAAACTGAGCACGACAAGCTTCTTGTTGCGTGCGGCCCGTTCGGCCTCTTCCTCGTCCTGCTCCAGGTACTCGTTCCTCTCGTACTGGCTCTCGCTCATGGCGGGACCGATCAGTCGGCCGCGCGCGTGTCGGCGGCTTCGGCAGGGCTTTCCGCAATGGTGGGAATGGCGGCCGGCATCTCGCCCGTCGGGCGGCGACGCTTGCCGCTCAGCCAGTGTCCGAAGCGGTCGAAGTAGAGATAGATGACCGGCGTCGTGTAGAGCGTCAGCCACTGCGACACGAGCAGGCCGCCGACGATCGCAATGCCCAGCGGCCGCCGCAGCTCGGATCCGGCGCCCTGGCCGATGGCGAGCGGCAGGCCGCCGCCGATCGCGGCGAAGGTCGTCATCATGATCGGCCTGAAGCGCAGCAGGCATGCCTCGTGGATCGCCTCCAGGGGGCTCTTGCCGTTGTTGCGTTCCGCCTCCTGCGCGAAGTCGATCATCATGATCGCGTTCTTCTTCACGATGCCGATCAGCAGGATGATGCCGATCAGCGCGATGACGCTGAGGTCGTAGTGGAACAGCATCAGCATCAGCAGCGCGCCGACGCCGGCCGAAGGCAGGGCCGACAGGATGGTGATCGGATGGACGTAGCTCTCGTAGAGCATGCCCAGGACGATGTAGACGGCGAGGATGGCGGCCGCGATCAGGAACGGCGTCGAAGCCAGAGACGACTGGAAGGCCTGCGCCGTTCCCTGGAAGGCGCCGTCGAGCGTGATCGGCGTCTTGAGTTCCGTCTGCAGCTCCTTGATCTTCTCGACCGCCGCACCGAGCGCCACGCCCGGGGCAAGATTGAACGAGATGGTCACCGCCGGAAACTGTCCCTGGTGGCTGATGGTGAGAGGGGCGATCCGGTTCGAGAAGTGGGCGACGGCGCTCAGGGGGATCTGCACGCCGCCCATGCCCGTGACGTAGATCTGCGACAGGGCCGACTGGTCGCTCAGGAACTGCGGCTGGACCTCGAGCACCACCTTGTACTGGGTGGCGGAGCTGTAGATCGTCGCGACCTGTCGCTGGCCGAAAGCGTCGTAGAGCGTCTGGTCGATCTGGGCGAGCGTGACGCCGAGCCGGTAGGCGGTGTCGCGATCGACCTCGATCGCTATGTGCGGCGAGGCGATCTGCTGGTCCGACGTGACGTCCTGGAGTTGTGGCAGCTTCGCCATGTGCGCCTCGATGATGGGCGCCCAGTGGTTCAGCTCCTCGGAATCCGTCGACGTGATCGTGTACTGGTACTCGGTCTTGCTGAGCCGGCCGCCGACATTGATGTCCTGGCCGGCCTGCATGAAAAACTTCACGCCCGGCACCTGCGCCACCTTGGGCCGCAGGCGCTGGATGACCTTCTGCGCCGAGGCGCCGGGGCGCTCGTCGAACGGCTTGAGCTGGATGAACATCCGGGCCGTGTTCTCGGAGGCGTTGCCACCGGTCGCTCCGACGAAGCCCACGACGCCGGAGACGGCGGGATCCTGCTGGATGATGGCGGCGAGCCGCTTCTGGATGTCGGCCATGGCGTAGAAGGAGATGTCCTGCCGCGCCTCGGCCTGTCCGAAGATGAAGCCGGTATCCTGCTCGGGAAAGAAGCCCTTGGGGATCACGACGTAGAGATAGCCGGTGAGGCCGACCAGCGCGAAGGTCGACATCAGGGTGATGAACTGGTGGCGGAAGACCCAGTGCAGGCCGCGATCGTAGAAGCGCACGGCGGCATCGAAGGCATCTTCGCACATCTGGTTCAGCCGGCCGCGCTTGTGGTGCGTCTCGCGCTTCAGGAACTGGGCGCACATCACCGGCGTGAGGGTCAGCGACACGAACGCCGACATGCAGATGGCGACCGTGACCACGACGGCGAATTCGCGGAACAGGCGGCCGACGATACCCCCCATGAAGAGGAGCGGGATGAACACCGCGATCAGGGAGAAGGTGATCGATATGATGGTGAAGCCGATTTGTCCGGCGCCCTTGAGCGCGGCCTCGAACGGTCGTTCGCCCTCCTCGATGTAGCGGACGATGTTCTCGATCATCACGATGGCGTCGTCGACCACGAATCCGACCGCGATGGTGAGGCCCATCAGCGACAGATTGTCGATGCTGTAGTCGCACACGTACATGATGCCGAAGGTGCCGACGATGGCGAGCGGCACCGTGATGCTCGGAATGATCGTCGCCCACATGTGGCGCAGGAAGATGAAGATGACCATGACCACCAGGGCGACGGTCAGGATGAGGGTGAACTGCACGTCCTCGACGGAGTCACGGATCGACCGCGAGCGGTCGGACACGAGGTCGACGTGCACGGACTGCGGGATCGAGGCGAGCAGCCGGGGCATCATCGCCGTCACCTTTTCGACGATCTCGACCGTGTTCGCGCCGGGCTGGCGGAAGATCAGCAGCAGCTCGGCCCGCTTGCCGTTGTACCAGGCACCGGTGCGCGGCGATTTCGTGCCGTCCACCACATCCCCGATGTCGCGCAGGCGCACCGGGGCGCCGTTGCGGTAGGCGATGATGATGTTGCGGTAGGCCGACGCCTGGAACAGCTGGTCGTTGGTGTCGAGCATGATGGAGAGGTTCTCGTTCTCCAGATTGCCCTTCGCCAGGTTCAGCGTTGAATTGGTGATCGCGGTCCGGACGTCCTCGAGCGAGATGCCGCGCGCGGCGAGCGCCGCGGGATTGGCCTGGATCCGGACGGCATAATCCTGCTGGCCGGCCACCAGGACCTGCGACACGCCCGGCACGGCCGAGATCTTCTGGGCCAGGAGCACGTATGCGTAGTCGTCGACCTTGTAGGGCGGCAGGTCGTCCGAATGGACGGCATAGATCAGCACCGCCCGGTCGGCGGGGTTCACTTTGCGATAGGTCGGCGGGTTGGGAAGGTCCTTCGGCATGAGGCCGCTTGCGGCATTGATGGCCGTCTGCACGTCGGTCGCCGCGCCGTCGATCTTGCGGCCGAGCTCGAACTGCAGGGTGATGGAGGTGCTGCCGAGGCCGCTGGTCGAGTTCATCGAGGCAAGGCCGGGAATGGCGGCGAACTGCTGTTCGAGCGGCGTCGCCACCGACGAGGCCATCGTCTCCGGGCTGGCGCCCGGCAGGCTGGCCGTGACCGTGATGGTCGGGAAGTCGACGTTAGGCAGCGCGGAGACCGGCAGGAGGTTGTAGGTCGCGGCCCCGAACACCAGCAGGCCCAGCATCATCAGCGAAGTGGCGATGGGCCGCCGGATGTAGGTTTCGGAGATGTTCATCGATCGGTCAGCCGGCCTTGTCCGGAGCGGGGGCGGCGGCGGTCGGCCGGTCGACCCGGACGCGCGAGCCGTTCGTCAGCCGGTACTGGCCATCCACAACGACCTTCTCTCCGGCATCGATGCCCTTGGCGATCACGGCCATGCCGTCCTGGTTCATCTCGATCTCGAGCACGCGATGCTCGACGGTGTTGTCCGGCTTCACGACATAGGCGTAGTAGCCGTTGGCGCCTTGCATGACGGCACGCTGCGGCACCGTGACGGCATCCTTGTGTATGCCGATCTCGAGACGCACGTTGACGAATTCGCCCGGCCAGAGCCGCTCGTCGGTGTTGGCGAACTCGCCCTTGAGCCGCAGGGTGCCGGTCGCCGTATCGATCTGATTGTCGATCAGGCTGATCTGGCCTTCGGCAAGCTTCATCTTGTCGTCGGCGCTGTAGGCGAAGACCGGCAGCGGGTTCCTCGACTGGCGCTGGCGCAGATGGTGGTTGGCGTATTGCGGGATCGTGAAGTTCACGTAGATCGGCTTGATCTGGTTGATGGTCACCAGCGTGGTGCTCTGCCCGGCCTGCACCAGGTTGCCGAGATCGACCATGCGCTGGCCGGTACGGCCGTCGATCGGAGCCCGTATATCGGCGTAGGTCAGGTTGAGCTCGGCATTGTCGATGGCGGCCTGATCCGCGGCGATCGAGGCCTTCAGCGAGTCGACCAGGGTCTTCTGCTGATCGTAGCTCTGGCGGGACTGGAACCCGGAGCCGATCAGCTTACCGTAGCGTTCGAGATCGAGCTGCGCGCCGGCGAGTTGCGCCTCGTCGCGCTGCTTGGCGGCCTTGGCCTGCTCGAGCGCGGCCTGAAAGGGACGGGGATCGATCTGGAAGAGGGGATCACCGGCCTTTACGTCCTGGCCCTCCCGGAAGGAGATCTTCACGATCTGCCCGTCGACCCGCGTCTTCACGGCGACCGTCTTGAAGGCCTGTACCGTTCCGAGGCCGCGAACGATGATGGGGATGTCCCTTTTTTCGGCCGTGGCGATGGAGACTGGAAGCACGGGCCCCGCGGCCGCCGATGACGTCGCGCCGGCCTTCGGCTTGTCCTCGCCGAGATGCTCGAGAAGCATATAGCCGCCGCCGGCAACGATCAGGATCGTTGCCACGATGGCGATCCCTGACGACCTCTTACCACCCGCCATTTCCAAGCCCCTTCGCGCCCGTCGCGCGTCTCAACCGGATCAGACACGACCGGTCCCGCCGCTTCGTGCCCCCCGCTCGAGCGACGCAAGTCCTATTCCAGTCTATCGGCAATTCCGCAGGGTCGCGACGCAGCCGCATCGCGGAGCATTGCCCGATCGTCACAAGCCTGTGAGCGCTGGCCGGAGCCTACCAGCTTGGCGCGGCAGGCGCCGCTCAATTTGCATGGATGAGGCTAAAAGATCGATCTGATCCGGCCTGGCCGAACACTCTTCGGATGTTCGCGGCTCGGGCGCTGATCACAGGCTCAGGCGCGCCCCGTCTTCCCGAGGGGCAGCGCTGTGGGGCGTCGTCAGCCGGTCAGAATGTCGGACCGCTGAACATGGAGCCGCGCGAGGAGGAGAAGATCGGCTTCTCGGTCACGACATGCTGGGCGTGAGCGGTTTGGTGATGGCTCACCTGCGTCCGCTCCAGGGCCACGGCGGTGAACCATGTAAGGACCATCCCCAAACCGAGGGTGGCGACGGTGAGATACAATTGACGCATTTTACTAGTCCCCAGTGCGCCGGCTGCTTCCCAACAGTCGACACAGGCAGGAAATAACCGTGGCAATGCGACATCCCGGGGGCGGGAGTCAGGGCAAAATTGTGAAACCGTTCGTTTATTCGAGCAGATGATTGCAGTCATTGCGGCGCTGCCGCTCGACTTGACGCCTCGATCCCGGCTATTCGCATTGGCCCGAGCTGAAAGCGAATGGCAAAGTGCAAAAATGTCTTTGACGTGGAAAATCCTGCATACGGAGCGCCTGGTTCTCGCGGCTATCGAGGGAACGGTGGGGTACAGCGAAATCGAGGCCTTCATCGCCGATCTCAGCGCGGCCGGGGCGATCCCCTACGGCAAGTTGTTCGACTCGCGGCGGGGAGCCGGCGAATTCTCGGATGCCGAGCTGATGAGCTATGCCGGCATGGCCGCGGGATACCGGTCGACGGCGCCGCTGGGGCCGCTTGCCGTGGTGATCGACGCGGAGACGGAAGTGGTCGAAAGCACCTTGCATCGGCTGGCCGTGATCCCGCGGCCGTTCAAGGTCTTCTACGAAGTCGACGACGCCAGGCACTGGCTGGAGCAGGAGATGGCACGCTAGCCGCGGCACGAAGAGCGGCGGATCCGGCGAGGCCCGGGCTCACGACTTCCGCTTTCCAGGGGGACGGCAAGAGGCGCTCCCCACCGGCCTGTTGTCTCTGAACCGTCTGTCAGACACGCGAAAGTCGCGCGCCGACGGGGGAGACGGGAGCCTTGGAGAGGGAGAGGGGCGGTTGGTAGGATCGCGCTCATGCAAGCACGCACCCTGACGCTCTACATCGACTACAAGAGTCCGTACGCCTATCTCGCCAAGGATCTGGTGTACCGGCTCGAACGTGAAACCGGCGTAGAGATCGATTGGCTGCCCTACGTCCTGGATATTCCCGCCTATCTGGGCAGCGCCAAGGTCGACGCCGATGGGCGCGTCATGGAGCAGGAGCGAAACGCCCATCAGTGGCGTCGCGTGAAGTACAGCTACATGGACGTGCGGCGGGAGGCCAACCGGCTCGGACTCACGATCCGCGGAACGCAGAAGATCTGGGACTCGTCATTGGCCGGTATCGGACTGCTCTATGCCAAACGGCACGCCGCCTTCCGGGCCTACAATGACGAGGTCTTTGAGCGGTTCTGGAAGCGCGACCTCGATATCGAAAGCGCCGCCGTGCTCAAGGACGTCCTGCAGCGTGCCGGCGCGGATGTCGCCGGGTTCGAGGCGTTCCTGGAGGGCGAAGGCCGCCAGGAGCTGCGATCCGTGCAGGAGCAGGCCGAGTCGAAAGGCGTTTTCGGCGTGCCGAGCTTCCTGTTTCCGGATGGCGACCTCTACTGGGGCCGCGAACACCTGCCCCGTATCCGCGAACTCCTGACAGCCTGAGGCGATCGACGGCGGGCGGCGTCTTGCGCCCGGTGGCCGGTCCGGGCTTCAGGGCGACGGCGCCTCCGGCTTGCCGACCACGCCCTCGGACTCCAGCTGGGCGATCTGGTCGGGCTCCAGACCGAGCATGCTCGACAGGATCTCGTGCGTGTGCTGCCCGAGCTGCGGGGAGGGCGTGCTTGGCAGGCGGTCGGTTCCGTGCAGCCGCAGCGGACTGTTCGGAACGACGATCCGGCCGAATTGCGGATGGTCGATCCATTCGAGCATGCCGCGCTGATGCATGTGCGGATCGTTCGTCACCTCGACGAGGTCGCGGACCGGCGCCGACGGGACTTTGTGCTCCCTGAAGATCCGGGTGGCCTCCGCTCTCGTGTGCTTGCTGGTCCAGTCGCTGATCAGCCTGTCGGTTTCCTCGAGGTTGCGCACCCGTTGCTCCCGCGACGAGAACCGCGGGTCGCCGGCCAGATCGGTGCGTCCGATCGCTTCCAGGAGATTGGTCCAGTGCGTCTCGTTGATGCCGATGATGGCGATATAGCCGTCGGACGTCGGATAGACGTTGTACGGCGCGGCGGATAGTCCGCCGTGTCGATTGCCGGTGCGAGGCGGTGCGATGCCCTTGTCGTAGACGAACGCCAGGTTGGACGCGAGCGTCGGATACACCGTCTCCTGCATGGCGACTTCGACCAGCCGGCCCTTGCCGGTGAACGTCCGCTCGTACAGGGCCGTCATGACGGCGGCATAGAGATGGATGCCGCTGAGGAAGTCGACGACCGCCGGCCCGCATTTGACCGGCGGCCCATCCGGGAAGCCGGTGACGCTCATCATGCCCGATGCCGCCTGGACCGTGATGTCCATGGCCAGGTTGTTCCGGTCCGGACCCGACAGGCCGTAGCCGGAGCCGGAGGCGTAGATCAGCCTCGGGTTGATCTCCGACAGGACCGACCAGCCGACGCCCAGCTTGTCCATGACGCCGGGGGCGTAGTTTTCGAGCAGGACATCGGCATTCTTGACGAGGTCCTTGAGGATCTCGCGGCCGCGGGGGCTCTTGAGGTTGAGGGTGATGGCGCGCTTGTTCGCGTTGAGCATCGCGAACGGAATGGCCGCGCCCTGGCTGACCGATACGCGGTGGCGGATCGGCTCTCCGATCAGCGGCTCGACCTTGACGACGTTCGCTCCCGCCTTCGCCATCAGCAGAGTGGCGTACGGGCCTTGGTAAACCTGCCCGAGATCGATCACGGTAACACCGTCGAGCGGGACATTCCTTCTGGACAAGAGCTGCTTCCTCCTGGAACCGGGCTTGCGTGCATGGCCGGAGGTTCGGTGTCGCGGCACGTTCCGGGCACCCGCTTGCGCGTCGGTGCTCGTCATTCCTCGGCCGTTCTCTTCCTGCTGCGCCCGGCGAGTCTCGTAGCAAAAGCATGCTGGCCGGCAAAGCAGTTCCCGAAGGATGTATTTAGTTCTACATATGTGAAAGCGGGAGGAGGCCAGGATCCGCATGACGAACGAGGTCATCAAGACGGCGCGCCGGATTTTCGAGGTCCTCGAGTATTTTGACGAGGTTCAGAGGCCTGTCAGCCTGAAGGAGATCTCGACGCACTTCGACTATCCAGTGTCGAGTGCCTCCGCTCTCCTGAAGAGCATGGTCATCATGGGGTATCTCGACTACGACAGCGGTTCGCGCACCTACATGCCGACGATGCGCCTGTCGTCCCTGGGGGAGTGGATCCAGGGCGCGCTCTTCGGGGAGGGCCAGATCCTCGCCCTCGTCAAGCACATGAGCCGCGTCACGCAGGAAACCATCAGCATCGGCACCCAGAGCGACCTCTACGCCCAATACATCCATGTCGTGCCCTCGACCCAGGCGATCCGCTACGAACTCAAGTCCGGGACGGTACGTCCTCTCGCCAGGTCCGGGCTCGGGTGGCTTCTCATGAGTGCCCGGTCCGACGAGACGATCGAGAAGCTCGTCCGTCGCATCAATGCGGAAGAGGAGGACCGGAAGCTGCGCGTTTCGCTTCCGGAGCTGATGGGGCGGATCCGCGAAATCCGCCGCCAGGGCTACGTCTTCTCGCGTCATACCGTGGTCGTCGGCGGCGGCATCATCGCGATGCTGCTGCCCGTCCGTCGCTACGGCCGCATCCTCGCCATCGGTGTGAACGGTCCGGTCGATAGGCTCGAAGCGAAGAAGAAAAGAATTCTCGCGGAACTGCGATCGGGGATTTCGAAGATCGCAGAGTGAGCGCTCGCGAAGATCTTCTGCTGCCAGCCGAAACGGAACGCGGTCAGCCGGCTCTTCGTCGTTTGCAGTCGGCCGCGTTTTCGTGGTGTCTTCGCCGGCCGGCATCGGCGGGAACGTCCTGCCAGTCATGCGGGCCTGTCATGCGGGATCGATACCGGGCGCATCGGACAGAGGACCGCCACGTGAAGAAAGAGGAACATATGTTGCCGGCGAACAGCTGCGATTGCCATGTCCACATCTACGGTCCGTTCGACCGGTTTCCGCCGTTCTCCGAGGGCCGCTTCTCGCCGACGCGCGAGACGCCGGTGGAAGCGCTGTTTGCCTTGTGGGATTCCATCGGCATCGCCCGCGGCGTGATCGTCCACGCTCTCGGCGCCGGGCCGGACAACGAAGTGACGCTCGATGCGCTGCGACGCCATCCCAAAAAATTGAGAGGGATCGCCCTCGTCAAAGCGGACATCAGCGACCGCCGGCTCGACGAGCTCACGGATGCCGGCTTCAAGGGCGTGCGGATCAACCTGCTGCGCCAGGATGGGAAGCCTGTCTCGTCGGGCGGGATGAGCCTTGACGATCTCGTGGCGCTGGCGCCGCGGCTGGCGGAGCGCAACTGGCACGCCCAGCTCTGGATCGAGACAGGCGACCTCAAGGAACTCGCGCCGACGCTCGAGAAGTTGCCCCTTACCTATGTGATCGACCACATGGGCCGGACCATGGCGGACAAGGGCGTGGCCTATCCCGGTTTCCGCGATTTCTGCGAGAGGCTCCGGATGGGTCGCTACTGGTGCAAGCTTTCGGGTGCGGACCGGAATACCCGCACGGGAACGCCGTTCGCCGACACCGAACCGTTCATGAAGGCGCTGGTCGCCGCGAATCCCGATCGGCTGGTCTGGGGGAGCGACTGGCCGCATGTGGGGCACCAGCCGGAGACGGTGCCGACCGAAGCGGATCTCCTTGGCCTCTTCCACAAATGCGTGCCGGACGAGGCCGTGCGGAAGAAGATCCTCGTCGACAATCCAGCCGAGCTCTACGGCTTCTAGCCGAAGTCTCCGACGACGGTCGCCGTTGCGACTGTCGCGCCGGCGCGCGGGGCAATTCCGCCGCTGATCCGGCAATCGGCCCGAAGTCGTTTTTCGCAACGTAATATGTCAGGCCTCGGCTGCCGCTGTTGCAGCCCGCATCGTGTCGCCATGCGGCACCTTTGTTCATGTATATGGAAATGAATTCCAGATTAAGAAAACGGTAGGCTTGCCCGCGGCGCTTCTGAATACTGCGCGCCAACCGGCCGGGGCGATTCCCGGATCAACAAACAAGAACGGGACGAGGAAGACGTGCAAGAGAGAGTCGTGGACATCGCCACTGCCGACGGTGCGATGAATTCATACATCTTTCATCCCGATCACGGCGGCCCGTTCCCCGTCGTGATCTTCTACATGGATTCCCTCGGCGTGCGTGAGGAGCTGGCCGACATGTGCCGGCGCCTGGCGACGGTCGGCTACTACGTCATCATGCCGAATCTCTACTACCGCATGGCGCGTCACGTGGATCTCGACGCCAACCGGATCCACGATCCCGCCTACGCCGACAGCCTCGCCTACATGTGGAAGCTGAACCGCAGCCTCTCGAACACCATGGTCGTGGACGACACGGCGAAGATCCTCGAGTTCCTCGCCGGGGAGAAGGTGGCGCGCAAGGGCAAGCTTGGGGTCGTCGGCTACTGCATGAGCGGCCGCTTCGTCTTCCGTGTCGCCGGCGCCTTCCCCGACAGGGTGGGGGCCTCCGCATCGGTCTACGGCGCCCGGCTGATCACCGACCAGCCCGACTCGGCGCATCTCCTCGCCGACAAGATCAAGGGCGAGATGTATTTCGCCTGTGCCGAGCACGACGACTACGCGCCGCCCGAGACAGTGGAGCAGCTCCGCGGGATCCTGACCCGGGCAAAGATCAACGCCTCGATCGAGATCTATCCGAGAGCGGAGCACGGCTTCGCCTTTCCGACCCGTCACCTCTATCACAAGGCCAGCTCGGAACGGCACTGGGAGCGCTTGTTCAGGCTGTTCCAGCGCAATCTCTGATCTCACGCGTCGCCGAGACCGCGGCGCAACACGCATGAATAGATTGAGAGGGGAAATGAAAACCAGGACAGGAATGGTGGGCGCATTCGCCCCGGCAGTCATGACGTTGGCGCTCGCCGTTGCGGCGTTCGGTAGTCCGGCTGTGGCCGCGGACCCCGTCAAGATCGGCGTCGCGGCACCTCTGTCGGGTGCGGCGGCAACCTACGGCCGCGACGCGCGTGATGGCGCCGAACTCGCGGCCGACGAGATCAACGCCAAGGGCGGCATCCTGGGCGGACGCAAGATCGAGCTGGTGTTCGAGGACGACAAGGGCACGCCGCAGGGCGGCGTCGCCGCCGTCCAGAAGCTCATCTCGGTCAACCGGGTCAAGGCGATCACCGGCGGCACGAACAGCTCGGTCGTCCTGGCCGAATCGGCAATCACGCGCGGCAAGGTCCTGCACGTCAACGCTGCGGCGCAGGCCGATGCGATCACCGACCAGGGCAATCCCTGGCTGTTCCAGGTCAACAACACGGTCTCGGCCAACAGCCGGTCGTTCAACGCCTACATCGTCAACACGCTGAAGCCGAAGACCGTCGCCTACATGGGCGAGAATACGGAATTCAACAAGACGATCCTGGAGCTCCTGAAGACGAGCCTCAAGGATGCCGGCATCGAACTGGTGAACACGTCGATCTACGACTCCAACACCAACGACTTCACCTCCATCATCACCAAGATCAAGTCCCTGAACCCCGATGTCGTCTACGTCGCCGACGCCTATCCGGCGCGGGCGGCACAGCTCTGGAAGCAGGTGCACCAGATGGGCGGCTTCAAGAAGGCGGTGATGTCGCCGGGCGTGGTGACGGCCGGCATGATCAATCCCAGCGAAGGCGCGATGGAGGGCGTTGTCACGGGCGAGATCTACATGCCGTCCCTGGAGGGCGACGCCAACAAGGCCTTCGTCGAGGCTTTCAAGAAGAAGACCGGCTCGGCGCCCGGCAAGGGGCAGCTGGTTTCCTATGAGGCGGTGAAGGTGATTGCGGCCGGCATGGACAAGGCCGGCAGCGACTCCAACTACGACAAGATCGCAGAGGCCATCCGCAGCACGCCGCTCGCGACGCCGCGGGGCGAGCTGAAGTTCGACGCCAAGGGCCGCGCCTCCGCGCCGTACTTCTTCATCCAGCAGGTCAAGGACGGGCAGCTCGTCCAGATCGATCGCGTGAAGTCGCAGTGAACCCGGCCTCGGTGAGGGTGACTTGGCCGGCCGCAAGGCCGGCCGCTTCCTTTTGAAGGGTTGTCGATGGATCTCCTGCTGCAAACCCTGGCGAACGGGATCGTCCTGGGGGCTGGATATGCGGTCATCGCCCTCGGCCTGACGTTGGTCTTCGGCATCCTGGGCATCGTGAACTTCGCCCATGGCGCCTACTTCACCATCGGGGCCTACTCGGTCGTCGTCGTCTCCGCTGCCGGTGTTCCGTACCTCGCGGCCGTGATGCTTGCCGTCCTCGTCGTCGCGGCAGTGGGCCTGCTGACGGAGCTGACGGTGGTCCGGCGGGGACTGTACGGTGAGGGCAATCACGGTTCGATCATCGTCACCTTCGCGCTGGGACAGGCGCTCGTCGCGGCAACGTTGCTGATCTTCGGTCCCGACCCCTTGCCGGTTTCCTCGCCGTTCGGCGATTCCAGCGTGAAGTTGTTCGGCGTCATCGTTGCCGGTCAGCGTGCGTTCATCTTCGTGGCCTCGCTGGCGGTCCTGGCGATGTTCGGAGCGTGGCTGCGCTACACGGTGCGGGGGCAGCAGGTCCTGGCGGTCGCGCAGAATCCCAAGGGGGCGCTCTACTCGGGGATCAATGTGCCGGTGATCCGCACCCTGTCGTTCGTCCTCGGCGTCGCTGCCGCCGGCCTCGCCGGCGGGCTTCTGGCGCCGATCGTCACGGCCTATCCGACGATGGGGGATGCCGCGCTGGTCACGAGCTTCACGGTGGTGATCCTGGGCGGCCTGGGCAGCATTTCGGGAGCGCTCATCGGCGCGTTCCTCATCGGCATCGCGAGCGCGCTGTTCGACACCTACGTCGCGGCATCGTGGACGCCGGCACTCGGCTGGATGCTCGTCGTCGCGGTCCTGCTGCTGTGGCCGCAAGGCCTGCGCGGCCGGGCCCAGGCCAACAGGCA
>JAFEFG010000033.1 GCA_018240685.1 Pseudomonadota bacterium
GGAAGGGGGCGCACTTCCGCATTCCCGAGGTCGAGCTGGGCATGAACATGAGCTGGGGCTCGATCCCGCGCATGCTGGCGTTGATGGGGCCGGCGCGCACCAAGCAGGCGGTGATCCTGGCCTCGGACCGTATCGGCGCCGCCGAGGCGCTGGAATGGCGTCTGGTCGAGAAGGTCGTCGAGGATGGCCAGGCGTTGACCGAAGCCATGGCGTTTGCCGAACGCATCGCGCGGCAGCCGCCGATTCCCGTGCGGATGAGCAAGCTGTCGGTAAATCGCCTCGCCCATGCCCTCGACGATCTCGCCGCGCACATGGACGCCGACCAGAACGTGCTGACGGGCCTCACTGAAGACTACACGGAGGGTACGTCGGCCTTCCGCGAGAAGCGCAGGCCGGTGTTCAAGGGACGCTAGCGCTGCCGGGTGCGCGTCGGCAGCTCGTCGATGATCCGGCGGCGCTCGACGTCATCCATGATCGACCAGCGCCCGATCTCGTCGAGGGTGCGCTTGCAGCCGATGCAGTAGGAGCCGCGCGAGTCGATCGTGCAGATGCCGATGCAGGGCGACACCACGCGTGGCGGGCGCGGCGGGGACGCGGTGCCGCACATGCGTGTCAGGGCTTCTTGCTGAGCTCCGTAAGCTGGCTCTGCAGCTCATCGAGCTTGCGCTTCAGGTCGTCGATACCTTCGGCCCCGCCCGCCGCCGCAGGCGGCGTCTCGCCCTTGGGCGGCTCCGCGCCGTTGGCATGGGCTGGCGGCGTCGGCGGGGTCTGCCCGGCGGCGAACGGATTGAACATCCGCATCGCCTGCTCGAACATCGCCATGTTCTGCTTGCCCATCGACTCGAACTGCTGGAACGGGTTGAAGCCGAAGGCGTTCTGCAGATAGCGCCGCATCTGTTCCTGGTTGCGCGCGAACTGCGTCATCGACATCTCGAGATATTGCGGCACCACCCCCTGCAGGCTGTCGCCATAGAAGGAGATGAGCTGGCGCAGGAACGGGATCGGCAGCAGCGTCTGCCCGCCCTTGCTCTCTTCCTCGAAGATGATCTGCGTCAGGACCGGGCGAGTGATGTCCTCACCAGTCTTGGCGTCGTAGACCACGAAATCGGTCTTGTCCTTCACCATCTGCGACAGATGGTCGAGGGTCACGTAAGCCGACGTGGCGGTGTTGTAGAGCCGTCGATTCGCATATTTCTTGATAACGACGGGGGCCGGTTTGGGGCCGCTTTCTGGTGCCTGTTCGGCCATTACGCTGCGCTCCTCTGCCCGTACGCTGAACGCTCGTCCACTCCCAGTGGCGGGACCTTAGCGCCGATGCCGCACTGCGACAAGTAAGCTTAGTGGCTGCGAAACGATGTCGTAACAGGCCGATGGGTTATAGTAGTGGTATGGCCTCGGACAAGGACGACATGTCGGGTGACTTCGATCGTTTGGCTCGGCGCTACCTCGATCTGTGGCAGAGCCAGCTTTCCGGTCTGGCTTCCGACCAGGCGCTGACCGATCAGATCGCGCGTCTCTTCGCGGCCGCGAATGCGCAGGTTGCGTCTGCAATACAAGCCGCCCAAGCTGCTCCCCATGCCGCCGCCGCCTCCTCCGCCGGTACCTCCGCAGACAGCGCGTCTGGGACCGCGTCCGCTGCCCCTGCATCTGGGCACGGCGCTGATGACGTGGGCGAGCTCCGAAAGCGCGTGGCAGCTCTGGAAGCGCGACTCGCCGAACTCGAGTCCAAGCTCGGCCGCGCCTGAAGCCCTCGCGGCCGTCATCGCCGAGGCGAACGCGCTGGAGACGAGGACGAGCGCCGGGCGGTTCGAGGCTTCACTTCACCGTGAGATCATGCGGCGCATGGAGCGCCTGGCCGCGGGCGTGCTCGCCTATCGGCAACACACATTCCATCGCGCGCTCGAGGATCCGCCGACCGTGTGGCGCGAAGGCAGCACGCGCCTGCTCGATTTCGGCGCAACGAGCCGGATCGCGCGCAGGAAGGGCACGCGGGCCGTCCTGGTCGTGCCCTCGCTCATCAATCGCTGGGAGGTGCTCGACCTCACGGCGGAGAAGAGCCTGATGCGCGCCATGGCGGCGCAGGGGTTGCGGCCCTACCTCGTCGACTGGGGGACGCCGGGAGCGGAGGAGCGGGGCTTCGACGTCACCGCCTATGTCGCGCGGCTCGACCGGGCGCTGGCTTTCGTCGCCCGGCGCGCGCGTCGACGCGCGGCGCTGATGGGCTATTGCATGGGCGGCACGCTCACTGTGGCACTGGCCGCGCAGCGGCCACGGCGTGTTGCGGGGCTCGCGCTGCTGGCGGCGCCATGGGATTTCCATGCCGACACGGCCGGCCACGCCTTCCTGCTGTCGGCGGGCCCGCTGCTCGCAGAGCTGGCTGACCAGGTGGGCGAACTGCCGGTCGACATCCTGCAGACCCTGTTCTGGTCGCTCGATCCGTGGCTGGCGGTGAAGAAATTCGGTCGCTTCCTGGGGCTCGATCAGCAGGGCGACCACGCCCGCGAATTCGTGCTGCTGGAGGATTGGTTGAACGAGGGCCCGCCGCTGGCCGGGCCCGTGGCGCGGGAATGCCTTGTCGGCTGGTACGGCGAGAACGTGACGGCAGCGAACAAATGGGTCGTGGGCGGCCGGCGCATCGTGCCGCGCAAGATCAAGGCGCCCGCGCTGGTGATGATCCCTTCCGGCGATCGCATCGTGCCGCCGCTCTCGGCCGCCGCCTTGGTGGATCCCAAACGGGGCCTGAAGAACGCCGCGCGCCTCGACCTCCCGCTGGGGCATATCGGCATGGTGGTGAGCAGCCGCGCGCGCGATCTCGCCTGGGCGCCGTTGATCGACTGGCTGAAGGCGCGATGAGCCCGGGTGCGATGCCGGTCGGTATTTGCAGGACCATGAACCGGTCCGGCCGCCGCGAGCACCGCGGGAAGGCCGAGATCAGGTAACGCCGGTCGGAGCGATCTCCGTACGCTTTGCGTCGCGGATTGTTACGGTTGCATTTCGACAGGGGCACTGGTGCGCCCGCAGGAACGCGAAAGCCGTCGTTGCGGCGCTTGCGCGCATGCGCCAGGCAGCGCCAAACGTGTGACGCGACGCCGGATTCACCCGGCTCACCTGGCGGTCGGGCGCTCCTTGCGGGGGCCGTCCGGCGGCCTATAACATGAGTACCAAGGGCGGCCAGCAAGGAGGGACTTTTATGGCAACGGAAATCGTCATCGCGAGCGCGGCTCGCACGCCCATCGGCACGTTCAACGGGGCGTTCGGCTCCGTTCCCGCGCACGACCTCGGCAAGATCGCCATCAAGGGCGCGCTCGAGCGCGCCAAGGTGAAGCCGGAAGAGGTCGACGAAGTCATCATGGGCCAGATCCTGACCGCGGGTCAGGGACAGAATCCGGCACGTCAGGCGGCGGTCAATTCCGGCATTCCGGTCGAAAAGACGGCGCTCGGCATCAATCAGCTGTGCGGCTCCGGCCTGCGCGCCGTCGCCTTCGGCTGGCAGGCGATCCGCAACGGCGATGCGTCCATCATGGTGGTCGGCGGCCAGGAGAGCATGAGCCAGGCCCCGCACGTTGCTCATCTGCGCGACGGCGTGAAGATGGGCGAGATGAAGATGATCGACTCCATGCTCAAGGACGGCCTGTGGGACGCCTTCCACGGCTATCACATGGGCAACACGGCCGAGAACGTGGCGCAGAAATACCAGATCACGCGCGCCGAGCAGGATGCCTTTGCCGCATCGTCGCAGAACAAGGCCGAGGCGGCGCAGAAGGGCGGCAAGTTCAAGGACGAGATCGTCCCGGTCACGGTCAAGACCCGCAAGGGCGAGGTCGTCGTCGATACCGACGAGTTCCCCCGCCATGGCACGACGGTCGAATCGCTCGGCAAGCTGCGTCCGGCTTTCTCCAAGGAAGGATCGGTCACGGCCGGCAACGCGTCGGGCATCAACGACGGCGCGGCGGCGCTGGTGCTGATGAGCGCCGATGAGGCGAAGAAGCGCGGCATCAAGCCGCTCGCCAAGATCATTTCGTGGGCGACCACGGGCGTCGATCCGTCGATCATGGGCATCGGCCCCGTGACGGCGTCGCAGGCCGCCCTGAAGAAGGCCGGCTGGACGGTGAAGGATCTCGATCTGGTCGAGGCCAACGAGGCCTTCGCCGCACAGGCAGTCGCGGTCGGCAAGGAGCTTGGCCTCGATCCGACCAAGCTCAATGTCAATGGCGGCGCGATTGCGCTTGGCCATCCGATCGGCGCCTCGGGCGCACGCGTGCTCACCACGCTGCTCTACGAGATGCAGAAGCGCGATGCCAAGAAGGGCCTCGCCACGCTCTGCATTGGCGGCGGCATGGGCATTGCCATGTGCGTCCAGCGCGACTGAGATTCTTGTCGGACCGCGGGCTTCCAGCCTGCGGTCCCGAAAAAGACAATACCTCGCCGCTCGCGGATAGAGCGGCTTCCTGAGGATTCCTAGGTTCGCGCCAAAGCGAACCCGGGAGTTCTTTGGTGTCCAATTCCAATAATGCGTTGCTGCCGTCGACCTTCAATCGGTTGGCGTGGTCCAATCTGGCCGCCCAATCGGCGGAACAGGTGGCGTTGGCGGCTGCCCCGATCGTGGCCGTGCTCGCCCTGGGGGCAGGTGAGGGCGAGACGGGTGCGCTGCAGACGGCGCTGACGCTGCCGTTCGTGCTGTTCGCCATTCCGGCCGGCCTGCTGGCCGACCGTCTGTCGCGGCGCCGGCTGATGGCCTCGGCCGAAGCCCTGCGAGCGGTAGCACTGCTTGCGATCCTTGCGGCGATCTCCTTCGGTGTGCTGACCCTCTGGCTGCTGGCGCTGCTGGGCTTCGTGGCGGTGTGCGGCACGGTCGTCTACAGCGTCGCCGCGCCAGCACTCGTTCCCTCGCTAGTGGCGCCCGCGGCGTTGCCTGCTGCGAATGCCCGGATCGAGCTCGCGCGCACGGTGGCCTTCGCCGGCGGGCCGGCTCTGGGCGGCTTTCTCGTGGGGTGGATCGGCGCCGGACCGGCATTCGGCTGTGCTGCGGTGTTGTCGGTGGCAGCGGTCGTGCTCCTGGTCGGTCTGTTCGAGCCGGCGCGCCAGGCCGCGCCGCGCCGGCACCCGCTGCAGGAAATCCGCGAGGGCGCCGCCTTCGTTTTCCGCCATCCGCTGCTGCGGCCGGTTTTCGCGACGCAGTTCATCTTCAACACGGCGTGGTTCCTCATGCTTGCCGTCTTCGTGCCGTACGGCGTCCACCGTCTCGGTCTCTCGGCCTCCGGTGTCGGCACCGTGCTGGCGATGTACGGCGTCGGCATGGTGGTCGGCGCTGCTCTCGCCACGCGGGTGATGCGCTGGCTGCCCTTCGGCAGCGTCATCGGGCTGGGCCCTGTCACGGGCTTCGTCTCGTCCGTGGTCATGGCGCTCACCACGCTCTATCCGACGCCGGTACTGGCGGCGCTGAGCTTCTTCCTGCTGGGGGTCGGTCCGATCATCTGGGTCATCAGCACGACGACGCTGCGCCAGTCGGTGACGCCGCCGCGCCTCTTGGGTCGCATTTCGGCCATCAACATCATGAGCTACGGGGCGCGTCCGCTGGGCGCCGGCCTTGGCACGGTGGTCGGCGGCATCTGGGGAGCCGAGGCCTGCCTCTATCTTGCCGCGGCCGTCTTCGCCGCACAGGCTCTTGTCATCCTTCTGTCGCAGGCCGTCGGTCTTGCACGCCAACCGGAGATGGTTGTTGAGTGATCACTTCTCTTGCCTCGGCCCCGGGGACTCCGGCTAGAGTGGTGACACTAAGGCAGGGAGGAAGACATGGCAGGCAGAGTAGCGGTGGTCACCGGCGGTACGCGCGGTATCGGCGCGGCAATCTCGAAGATGCTGAAGCTGCGCGGGTATGAGGTTGCGGCCAATTATGCCGGCAACGACGTTGCCGCGAAGGCTTTCAAGGAAGAGACCGGCATTCCGGTCTACAAGTTCGATGTCAGCGACTATGCGGCCGTCAAGGAAGCGGTGGCGCAGATCGAAAAGGATCTCGGGCCGGTCGACATCGTCGTGAACAACGCCGGCATCACCCGCGACGCCACCATGCGCAAGCTCGACCGCAGCATGTGGGACGCCGTGATCGATACGAATCTCGGCTCCTGCTTCAATGTCTCCAAGGCGGTGTGGGACGGCATGAACCAGCGCGGCTTCGGCCGTATCGTCAACATCGGCTCGATCAACGGTCAGGGTGGGCAGTATGGTCAGGTGAACTACGCCGCCGCCAAGTCGGGTATCCACGGCTTCACCAAGGCACTGGCGCAGGAAGGCGCCGCCAAGGGCATCACGGTGAACGCCATCGCGCCGGGCTATACCGATACCGACATGGTTTCGGCCGTGCCGCCGAACGTGCTGGAGAAGATCATCGCCAAGATCCCGGTCGGCCGCCTCGGCAAGGCCGACGAGATCGCGCGCGGCGTCCTGTTCCTGGTCGCCGACGATGCCGGCTTCATCACCGGCTCGACGCTGTCGATCAACGGCGGCCAGCACATGTACTGACGCGGCTCCTCTGCCGCGGATAAGATGGGCCGGCCGGTGCGCCGGCCCTTTTGTTTGGAGGTCGCATGCCGAAGTTGATCGAATACAAGGATATGGGTCCCAGGGCCAAGGCGGTGGTGGACGGCATCGCCGTAGCGCGCGGCATCGATCCGGCCGCCATCAACAACGTCTGGAAGGCCCTGGCGCGTCATCCCGCCGTGATGGAGCGCTTCGCGGCCGAGATGAAGGCGGCCTTCGCGCCGGGCAAGCTCGATCCGCTCACCAAGGAATTAATTTATCTCGCGGTGAGCGTCGCCAATCAGTGCGAGTATTGCATTGCCTCCCATGGTGCCATGGCGCGCCGGAGGGGCATGACCGAGGAAATGCACGAGGAATTCATGGCCGTGGTGCTCGCCGCTCAGAAGGGCAACAAGATCGCCATGGCCTATCGCGTGCCGGTCGATGCGGCATTCGAGGAGGAATAGGTGGACCGGCCGGCCTCGACGGTATGGGATGCGAACCTCTATCTGAAGTTCGCCGATGCGCGCATGCGGCCGGCGCTCGATCTCATGGGCCGTCTCGATCCCGCCAACGGCGAGCGGGCCGGCCATGCGATCTACGATCTGGGGTGCGGCGCCGGCAACATCTCGCGCCTCCTCATGGAGCGCTTTCCGCGCGCGCGTGTGATCGGCATCGACTCCTCCGAACAGATGCTGGAGAAGGCACGGGCGCAATCGGTTGACGGCCGACTGTCCTTCGCCAGAGGCGATCTTGCGCATTTCGAGCCGCCGATGCCGCCTGCCATCCTCTACAGCAACGCGGCCTATCAGTGGCTGCCAGGTCATATCGACATGTTCCCCGGCCTGATGAAGCTCCTGCCGTCCGGCGGACAGCTCGCCATCCAGATGCCGCGCAATCACGAGGCGCCGTCCCACGCGCTGATGCGCAAGGCCGCCGAGGCCGGCCCCTGGCGCGACAGGCTCGCAGGGATCGGCGGGATCGCGCGCGTGGAGGACCCGGCGCGCTACTACGACGTGCTGAAGCCGCTGTCGTCTGAGCTCGAGGTCTGGGAGACGATCTATCAGCAGGTGCTGACGGGGAAGGACCCGGTTGCGCAGTACACGTCCTCGACGGGACTGCGGCCTTTCCTGGAAGCGCTCGACGAGTCCGACCGCGGCGCCTTCTATGGCACCTATGCCCGGATGACGGCCGAGGCCTATCCGATGCGGTCGGATGGGATCACGCTGTTTCCGTTCCGGCGCCTGTTCATCGTGGCCCGCCGCGCATGACGATCCTCCGCCGCTTTCTCCTCGGCATCGCCGTCCTTCTGGCCGCCGCCGTATCGGCCGCGGCCCAGCCGGCGCCGCCGAAGGCGATGGTGGCGGCGGCTCATCCGCTCGCCGTTGATGCCGGGCTGGAGGTGCTGCGGCAGGGCGGCACCGCGGTCGATGCGGCGGTCGCCGTCCAGATGGTGCTGGGTGTGGCCGAACCGCAATCCTCGGGCATCGGCGGGGGCGGCTTCCTGCTCTACTACGATGCCGCCTCGCACAAGATCACCGTCTATGACGGGCGCGAGATGGCGCCGGCCGGGGCGACGCCGGATATGTTCCTCACGTCCAAGTTCCTGGGACTGGGCGAGCGTCCGATGCCGTTTCCCGAAGCCGTCGCGTCGGGGCTCTCCGTCGGCGTGCCCGGCGCTGTCGCGCTGCTCGACCTCGCGCACGAGGAGCACGGCAAGCTTCCCTGGAAGGATCTGTTCCAATCGGCGATCCGCATTGCGCGCGAAGGTTATCCGGTCTCGCCACGCCTCGCCGACTGGCTGAACATTATCAAGACGTTCCGCGACGATCCGGCTGCGCGCGCGATCTACTACAATGCCGACGGGTCTGCGAAACGGGTGGGCGAGCGCGTCGTGAACGCCGCCCTCGCCGACATGATGGTGCTGCTGGCAGAGCAAGGTCCCAAGGCGCTCTACGAGGGACCGGTCGCCGAGGAAATGGTGGCGCGCGTGCATGCCCATGTACGTCCGGGCACGCTGTCCCTGGCGGACCTCGCCAATTACCGTGCGATCAAGCGCGAGGCGCTCTGCGGTCCCTATCGCATCTGGACGATCTGCGGCATGCCGCCACCGTCGTCGGGCGGCCTTGCCGTGCTCCAGGTCCTGGAACTGCTGGAGCCCTTCGATCTTTACCGGGACAAGCCCGACGACCTGCGGTCGCTGCATCTCATCGCCGAGGCGAGTCGCCTTGCCTTTGCCGATCGCAACCGCTACGTCGGCGACCCGGCCTTCGTCGACGTGCCGGTCGCCAAGCTGCTGTCGCCGGCCTATCTCGCTGGCCGCCGCAAGCTGATCTCGCCCGACAAGAGCATGGGAACGGCGCCCCCGGGCGATCCGAACTATCCCGAGCACGGCACCAGTCACATGGCGATCGTCGATCGCTGGGGAAACGCCGTTTCCTTCACCACCACCATCGAATCCGCCTTCGGCTCTCAGATGATGGTGCGTGGCTTCATCCTGAACAACGAGCTCACCGACTTCTCGGCCCAGCCGGAGGTCGATGGCCGACTGGTGGCCAACCGCGTCCAACCCGGCAAGCGGCCGCGCTCCTCGATGTCGCCTACCCTGGTGCTCGACAAGGACCGCCGCCTGGTCGCGGCAGTCGGCTCGGCCGGCGGCGCGCGCATCATCGGCGACACGCTGCAGGCCCTGATCGCGATGCTGGACTGGAACCTGCCTCCGCGGCAGGCGCTCGCCCTGCCCCGTGTCCTCAACATGAACGGGGCCACGATCCTGGAGGATGTGCCCGCCCTGGCGGGGCAGGCGGATGCCTTGCGCGCGCTCGGCCATGAAGTACAAGTCACCCGACTGGAGAGCGGCCTCGCGGCCATCCGCCGTGTCGGCGATGGTTGGGAGGGGGCCGCCGATCCGCGGCGCGACGGTGTCGCCAAAGGAGAGTGACGTGTCCAAGAAATTGCCCAGTGTGTTGCTGCGCTCCGGCGAGGATCGCCGCGTGCGTGGCGGCCACCCCTGGGCCTTCTCCAACGAGATCCTGATGGATGCCGAGACCAAGGCCTTGCCGCCGGGCTCGCTCGCGATCCTGCGCGCGCCGGGCGGCGAGGCTCTGGGTCTCGTCACCTTCAATCCGCATTCGCTGATCGCCGCTCGGCTGCTCACCTCCAACCCGGAGGCGAAGGTCGACGCGCTTTTCCTGGGCCGCCGCATCGCGCAGGCTGTCGCCCTGCGCGACAAGCTGATCGGCGTTCCGTATTACCGGCTGATCCATGCCGAGGCGGACGGCCTGCCGGGAGTGATCGTCGATCGCTTCGGCGATGCACTGGTCGTGCAGGTGAATACTGCCGGCATGGAGGCGCTGACCCCGGTGCTGCTGGAGGCGCTCGAAGCGGAACTCTCGCCCCGGACCATTGTGCTCAAGAATGACTCGCCCGTGCGCGAGCTCGAGGGGCTGGAGCGCGAGGTCACGGTCGCGAAGGGCGAGGACGTCGGCCCGATCGAGCTGGTCGAGAACGGTGCCAAATTCGTCGCCGATCTCTCGGGCGGCCAGAAGACCGGCTGGTTCTACGACCAGCGCGACAACCGCCGCTTCATGGCCGGACTGGCGAAGGATGCGAGCGTGCTCGACGTCTACAGCTACAGCGGCGGCTTCGGCGTGCTGGCGGCCAGGGAAGGGGCGAAGTCGGTGACTTGCATCGACCGCTCGGCAGCCGCTCTCGATGCGGCAAGACAGGCCGCGAAACTGAACGGCGTCGACGGCAAGATGACCTTCGAGAAGGCCGAGGCGTTCGAGACGCTGGAGAAGCTCCGCGGCACCGCAGCGCGCAAGTTCGACGTGGTGATCTGCGATCCGCCAGCCTTCGTGAAGAGCCGCAAGGATCTCAAGACTGGCGCGCAGGGCTACCGCAAGCTGGTGCGGCTGGCGGCGCCGCTGGTGGCGCGCGGCGGCTTCTTCTTCGTGGCGTCATGCTCGCATCTCGCCGATCCGGTGCTGTTCGCCGATCAGGTGCGTCGCGGCCTGCGCGATGCCGAGCGCACCGGCCGCATCCTCAAGAGCTCCGGCGCTGCGCTTGATCATCCGGTCCATCCCAGCCTGCCGGAGACCGCCTACCTCAAGGCGTTGACGCTGCAGCTCGATTGATGCTGAAGCCCGGTCCCCGCAACCTCATCACTGACGTCGACGGCCTGCTGGTCGGCAATGCCGAGGATATGGCGCTGCGTTCCGGCGTGAGCGTGGTGCTGTGCGATCCGCCCGCCGTCGCCTCGGTCGATGTGCGCGGCGGCGCACCGGGCTCGCGCGAGACGGACCTGCTTGATCCTGCCTATACGGTCAATCGCATCGACGCGATCTGCCTCTCCGGGGGGTCGGCCTTCGGACTGTCGTCCTGCGACGGGGTGATGCGCTGGCTGCGCGAGCGTGGCCGCGGCGTGGCCATCGCCGACATCGTCGTGCCCATCGTGCCGGGGGCGATCCTGTTCGACCTGCTGAACGGTGGCGACAAGGACTGGGATTGGCCGCCCTACCGAGAGATGGCCTATGCAGCGGCGGGCCGGGCCGCAGCGGATTTCGCGCTCGGCAATGCGGGCGCCGGCATGGGCGCCAAGGCCGGCAATCTCAAGGGCGGGCTGGGCAGCGCCTCGGCAGTGGATCCGCGGACGGGGCTCCAGGTCGGCGCCCTGGTTGCGGTGAATGCGCGTGGCTATACGACGATGGGCGGCCTGCCGCACTTCTGGGCTTGGGCGCTGGAGCAGCAGGCGGAGTTCGGCGGCTTGCCGCCGCCGCCGCACGCCCTCGAGCTGGCCGTATCGCACACGCGCGAGGATCTCAGTCACGACCCGGCCGATGCGGCGCGCCGCGATCCGCGGGCCAACACGACCATCGCCGTCGTGGCCACCAATGCTCGGCTCGACAAGGCAGCGGCCCAGCGCATCGCCGTGATGGCACAGGACGGGCTGGCGCGATCGATCCGGCCGGTCCATACGCCGCACGACGGCGATACCGTCTTCGCGATTGCCACCGGCCGGCACGATATCGGCGCCGATCCGCTGATGCTGGGGGAAATCGGCACGCTGGCGGCAGATTGTCTGGCGCGCGCCGTTGCGCGCGGCGTCTATCACGCGGCGAGCCTGGGGGCGGCGCGCAGCTGGAAAGAGGCCTTCGCCGGTCGGATCTGAGAATCCTGTCGGCCGGCCGTGCGTTGAGGTTCCATACTGCTGTCATGTTTGCCGGCTCCCTGATGAGCTTCCTGCGACGGCGAGCCGGAATGCTCTGGATCGGCCGTGTCGTCGCCGCGCTGGCGGCGGGCCTTGCGGCCTGCGGCGTTGCCCAGGCGCGCACAGGCGAGGTTTCCCTCACGATCATCGGCGATCAGCGCATGGCCGACGAGCTGAAGCAGCTCTCGGCCGCTCTCGACAACGACCAACCGCTGACCGGTGATTCGCTGGCGCTGCTGCAGGGCGCGCAGGCCCGCCGGTCGCGCATCGTGTCGGCGTTGCGGTCGCGCGGCTTCTATGATTCACGCGTGGTGGCCACGATCGGCAACCGGCCGATCGAGGATGCTGCAGCGCTCGACGCGATCGATAGCCAGCCCGAATCCGCCAAGGTCGATTTCGTCTTCAATGTCGCGACAGGGCCCGTCTACCATGTCGCCGAGATCAAGATCGAGGGACCGAAGAAGGTCGTCGACTCTTCGGACATCGACCGCAGCAAGCTTGCCTTGCAGACCGGTCAGCCGGCCGATGCGGCCACGATCATCAGCGCCGAAAACCAGATCCTCGACCAGGTGCGCCAGCATGGCTATGCCCTTGCCGAGGTCGCGCGCCGCGAAGTGGTGATCGACCACGCCACCCGCGACGCCTACGTGGCCTATTATCTTCAGCCTGGACCGGAGGCGAAGATGGGGCCGGTGCATTTTTCCGGCACCAAGACGGTCAACACGGTCTATCTGCAGAAGCGCGTGCCCTTCAAGGCGGGTGAGCCCTACGCGCCCGACAAGGTCAGCGCGTTGCGGGACCGTCTCAACGCGCTCGGCGTCTTCAACGCCATCCGCATCAAGCCTGCGACCGCGCTCGACGCCAAGGGGGAACTGCCGATCGACGTCGATTTGCAGGACCGGCTGCCGCGCACCATCAGTTTCGGCGTGAGTTACGAAACGATCCTGGGCTTCGGCGCCAACGTCTCGTGGCTGCATCGCAACCTGTTCGGGGAGGCCGAGAGCCTGCGGCTGTCGGCGCTTGTGAACCATGTCGGTCAGGGCGCAATCCCGGCCGATCTCGGTTATGGCTTCAAGGCCGACTTCCTGAAGCCGGACTGGTGGGTCTCTGGCCAGGACGCGACTGCCTCGGCCCAGGCAGCACGCGAAGTCTACCCTGCCTATACGCGCAACGGGGTCGCCTTCGCTGCCGGACTCAATCGCGTGCTGACGCCGCACTGGCGAGTGTCGGCGGGGCTCAGCGCCGAGGCCTCGCAGATCACCCAATATGGCACCACGTCCTACTACAAGCTCTTCGGCATGCCCCTGATGGCGACGCTCGACGAATCGAACAGCGATCTCAATCCGACGCACGGCTACCGGCTGGTGCTGAATGTCACGCCTTATGCCGATCTCAATCATAACGACGACCTGTTCGCCATCGCCAAGCTCGTCGGCACCACCTACCTGGATGTGAGCGGCAATGGGCGCAGCGTGGTTGCCATGCGCGGCGCCTTCGGCAGCATCCCGGGCGGCCAGAACGCCTCGATTCCGCCGGACAAGCAGTTCTATGCCGGCGGCGGCGGTTCGATCCGCGGTTTCACCTACCAGTCGGCGGGCCCGCGCAATGCCTATAACACCCCCATCGGCGGTGCGAGCCTGGTCGAGGGCAGTCTCGAGTTCCGCCAGCGCATCGGCGAATCGTTTGGCGCCGTGGCCTTTGTCGATGCGGGCGGCGCCTATTCGGACACCTTGCCCAACTTCGGGCAGATGTTTCCTCGCGTCGGCACCGGCGTGGGCGTACGCTATTATACAGGCTTCGGGCCAATCCGGCTGGATGTCGGCTTTCCGCTCAATCCGCGGCAGGGCGATGCCCCGTTCGGCGTCTATGTCAGCATCGGGCAGGCCTTCTGATGCGCTGGGTTCGACTTCTCGGCTGGACGGCAGGCGGCATGGTCGCCGTCCTTGCGCTTGCGTTTGCGGCGATCCAGACCGCACCGGGCAAGCGTGTGCTGGCAGATCTCATCTCGTCGCTCGCTTCCTCGGATGACAGCCGTCTCGAGATCGCCGGCATCTCGGGCGTCGTGCCGACCAGCTTCGGGATCGAGAAAGTGACGCTCGCCGACCGCGACGGCATCTGGCTCGCGGTCGACGGCGCGCAGCTGCATTGGTCCTTCATGTCGCTTTTCACGGGAAGGCTGAAGGTCGGGGAGATTTCGGCGCGCAGGGTCGACCTGCGTCGCGCACCCATGCCGTCGCAGGCGGCGTCCGCGTCCACGACTTCCGGTGGCGGCGTGAATCTGCCGGTCGGTATCGAACTTGGCCGGCTGGCCGTCGAGGACCTGCATGTCGGTGCCGCGCTGGCCGGTGTCGACTCGCGCTGGAAACTCGACGGCGACGGCGTCCTGGCGGTCGACCGGTCGCAAAGCCGTATCAAGCTCGGCATGAGCCGCACCGACGGTCCCAAGGCCGAAGTCGCCGTCGATCTCGGCTTTGGCCTCGCGCCCTTCGATGTCGACGGTCGCCTCTCGATCGAGGAATCCACGCGCGGTGGCGTCATCGCTGCCCTGATCGGCCGACCGGATCTGGAGCACGTCTCCGCGACGCTCAAGGCCAAGGGCGATCGCGGCGCCGGCGCAGCGCAGCTCAATGTGGCGGCGGGCGACGCGGTCCGCTCGACCGGCGCGGCGCACTGGCATCCCGATGGCAGCTCGACGGCGGTATCGCTCGATGTCTCCCTGGTGGCTCCGGGTTTGCCGGACAGCCCTGTTGCACGCCTGTTGCGCCAGCCGGCCACGCTCAAGGGCGAAGCCACCCTCGATCCGTCGGACATGCTCGACGTCCGGTCGCTGGCCTTGGCAGTCGGGCCGGCCAGGATCGATGCCACAGCGCGCTACGACACCAGGCGCGACACGCTGCAGGCAACGGCGAAGCTGCAGACCGGCCCGGCCGGGCCATTTGCGGATCTCGCGGGCGGCGTCGATTGGAGCGGCCTGCGGGCCGACGTGACGGCGGACGCCACGGGGGTGACCGCCCACGCGCAGGGAAGTGCCACCCTCACGGCATCCATGGACGGGCTCGCGGTGAAGGTTCTCGGCGATCGCGCGCCACCACCCCAGCACGTCGACCTGTCGGCAAAGCTCGGCCTGCAGGCCGACAGCCAGCTCCTCGTCGAGCAGTTCGAGGTCTCCTCGCCGTTGGTCTCGCTCAAGGGCAACGCCGGTTACCGGTCGTCGACTGACGTCGCCGATGGCACGCTCGCGGTCGACCTGCCCGATCTCTCGCTCCTGTCGGGCGTTGCCGGTCTGCCGCTCGGGGGTCACGGCCGGCTCGATCTGACAGTGTCGCATAGGCGCGGGGGCGAGCGGGTCGAATGGCGAGGTAGCATTGCCGATCTCAGCCTGCCCGACCTGCCGGCGGCGCTGCAACGCCAGACTCTCCGGCTTCGCGGGGGCGCAGCATTGCAGAAGGACGGCGCCTGGCGACTCGATGCCGTGCGGATCGAAAACGATGCTCTCGCGCTCGGCCTGTCCGGCCAGGGCAGGGAGCAGACGGGTAACCTCGCCCTCACTCTCGAAGCCCCGAAGCTCGGCATATTGCGGCAAGACCTGACCGGTGCCGTCTCGGCGAGAGGTACCCTGGCGCTGAAGCCTTCGGGCGGTGATCTCCATCTCTCCGTCGATCTTGCCGATCTTGGCTACGGCACGCTGATGGCACACCGGCTCGCTCTTGCGCTCGATGCCGCGCTCGACGGCGGGACGGCGCGCGGCAGCGTGAAGGCCGAGGGCGACCTCGCCAACCGGCCGTTGACGCTGGCCGGTTCGTTTTCGCGCAGCGCTGCTGGCGGCATCCATGTGCCGTCCGTGCAGGGAAGCTGGGCCAGCGCGTCGGCCGATGTAAGCAACCTGGAGATCACGCCGGGTGGTGCCGTGGGCAGTGGGCGCCTGAAGATGACGCGGCTGGAGGATCTGGCGCCGCTCATCGGCATCGACTTGGCGGGCGCGCTCGATGTCGGCATCGCGACGACGTCCGACGCGCGGGCCGGCAAGGTGATCGTCACCCTGCGCGGGGACCGGCTGCGGACGGGCACGACGGGCGTCGGCACGTTGCAGGTCGATGCCACGGTGAGCGATCCGCTCGGCCGGGCGGGAACCGATACCGCGATCAAGGCGAGCGGCCTCTCTGGCGTGGCGGACATCGCCCAGGTGAACGCGACGGTAAAGGGCGACAGAGGTGGCTACGACGTTGCCCTGCAGGTGTCGGGCGCGGCTACCGGCGTCAATCTCGCAGCCAAGGTCGAACCGGCGGCGGAGGCGATCCGCATCGGCCTGCAGCGGCTCGATGCGCGATACCGGGCCATTCCCATTGCGCTCAATGCGCCGACGCAGGTGACGGTCGCAGGCACGCGCGTGACGATCCGGCCTGCTTCGCTGCGCGTGGGCGGCGGCCGTGTGGCGATCGGCGGCACCATCGGCGACACGACGAGCAATCTCGACGTCGAGATCGCCGCCCTGCCCTTGTCGCTGCTCGACGCCTTCGCGCCCGGCACCGATCTTGAGGGGACGCTGCAGGCGAAGCTGCACCTGTCAGGTGAGCCTGCCAATCCGCGCATCGAGGCCACCTACAGCGGCACCGGCCTGCGCCTGAAGCAGCCTGAAATGGCGCTCGTGCCGTCGCTTGCTCTTCGCGGTTCGGCTTCGATGGTCGACCGTCGCGCCACCTTCGATGCCACCGTCACGGCGGGTAGCGCGACACGGCTGGCTTTCAAGGGCAACGCGAGCCTTCCCCAGGGCAACGCGCCGCTCACGGCGACGGTCGGCATCACTGGCGCGGTGGATCTCGTGCCCTTTGGCCCGGTGCTCGGCAACAGCCTGCGCAATGTGGCTGGCACGCTCAGCCCCAATCTCAGCCTGACGACCGACGGCGCCTCGATCACCGGCTCCGGTACGATGACGCTCGCAGGCGGTGCCCTCGCTCTGCCTGCGAGCGGCCTGCGCTTGAGCAATGGCCGGGCGACATTCGTCCTTCAGGGCGACACGCTCACGATGCAGGGGCTGTCCTTCCAGACTGCGCGCAATGGCACATTCTCCGGCTCAGGAACCGTGCGCCTCGATCCGGCGCAGGGCTTCCCTACGGACCTTGCCATCTCCTCGCAGCAGGCGCTGGTGGCCAACCGGCCCGACCTCGCTGCCGCGGTCTCAAGCAACCTCAAGATCGCCGGTTCGACGCTGAACGGCTTCGAGATTTCGGGGCCGGTCAAGATCGACAGCGCCGATATCGGCATCGGCGGCGCAGGCGGCGGCAGCTTCCCCACCGTCGAAGTGCGCGAGATCAACAGTGCGTCGCCGGCCGCGATTGCGGCCGCTCTGGCGCCGACGCCACCCGGCACGGGTCAGCCCCGGCCGGCCCCATCGCCCGGCGTGCGACTGGCGCTCGACATCTCCGCGCCCGGTGCGGTGTTCGTGCGCGGTCGCGGCCTCAATGCCGAGGTCGGCGGCCAGTTCACGGTGACGGGCGATCCGTCCGCGCCGACGGTCCTGGGCTCGCTGTCGTTGCGCCGCGGCACCTTCAATCTGCTTGGTCGCCGGCTCACCTTCATCCGCGGCAACGTCTGGCTGGAGAACGCCAATACCATCGACCCGGCACTCGACTTCGCGGCCACCACCACCGTGCAATCGACCACCATCGAGGTCGACATCACGGGCACGCCCCGCGCGCCCAAGATCTCGCTGACGTCTTCGCCCTCGCTGCCCCAGGACGAGGCGATGGCAATGCTGCTGTTCGGCCGGTCGAGCTCCACGCTGTCCCCGTTCGAGCTGGTGACGGCGGCACAGGCGCTGGGCGAACTGACGGGCGGCAGCCCGCTGGGCGGCGGCTTCTTCGCCCGCCTGCGCCGCAGCCTTGGCCTCGACCAGCTTTCGGTCAACACCACCTCGACCACGAACGCGACCACCGGTGCTACTTCCAGCTCGGCCTCGCTGCAGGGGGGCCGCTACATCGCGCCTGGCGTGTATGTCGGCGCCCAGCAGGGCGCGAGCGACAATTCCAGCCGCGGTGTCGTTGAGATCGAGGTATTGCCGCACACCAAGGTCGAGGGTGCGTTCGGCACCGATTCCAACGATCGCGTCGGCGCCAAGATGGAGTGGGACTACTGACGGCCGTGGCCTGCGTCTTGCCTTGAAGGGGCGTGCAGCGCCATGGGAGGGCGGGTGCGATGTCCGATGAACGCTATACCGTGATCCTGGGAGACCGCCGCTACGCGGTACACCGCAACTGGGCGCGGTTGCCGGCGGGCCAGGAGTTCGGCTTCCTCTCCGACCTCAGCGTCGACGGTGACGGCCACGTCCATGTGGCGCAACGCGGCACCGACCGGCCGGTACTGGTGTTCGACCGCGAGGGGCGGAATATCGGTGCCTGGGGTGAGGGCGTGCTGGCCGAACCGCATTACATCACCCGCGGCGCCGACGGCACCTTCCTCGTCGCCGATCGCGATGCGCACCAGGTGCTGCGCTTCGACGGGGCCGGGACCTTGCTGCAGGCGCTGGGGCGACGACACTGGCCGTCTCTCGGCGCGCCATTCAACCATCCGACCGCGGCGGCGCTGGCGTCCGACGGCGAGATCTATGTTGCCGACGGCTATGGCAATTCACACGTCCATCGCTTCGGTGCCGATGGCCGCCTGCTGCAGAGCTGGGGCGGCCCCGGGACCGGACCCGGCGCTTTCACCACGCCGCATGCCGTGGTCATCGACCGCCGGGGGCGCGTCCTCGTCGGTGATCGCGAGAACAATCGCGTGCAGCTGTTTGATCGCGACGGCCGCTTCCTCACCGAGTGGGGCGACTTCTACCACCCGATGCAGATCTGGATCGACGATCGGGACCTCGTCTTCGTGACGGACCAGATTCCGCGTATCAGTCTGATGACCCTCGATGGAGAACTCGTCGGCCGCTGCCGCGGCGCAATCAACGGTGCCCATGGCCTCGCGGGCGACGCCGAGGGCAATCTCTATCTCGCCGAGTTGCCGCCGCAGGAGATCACCAAGCTGGAGCGGCTGAGCTAGGGCGCTTTCGTTCAGCATCGCCGGGCTGCGATGGACGGACTGGCGCGATTTGTGCTGACTTTGACACGGCCAAAGCATGGAAGGGATGCACGCATGGACAAGGAAATCGTTTCGCTGTTGGCGCGCGAAGCCGGGCTGGAGAAGGCGCTGGCGGAATTTCCCGACGACGTCGCCGCGGCGGCGAAACAGGCGGCAGGTGCCCGCCAGAAAATCATCGCGCCCGCCGATCCGCGTGCCGAACCGTGGCCTGCCATGCGCGCGGGAGACGGGCTGTGAACGCGGGCCTCGGACTGGTCGAGGGACCATTGTATTTCCTGCCGGCGGCGGCTGCCGCCAGTGCCATCGCCGCTCGCGAGCTGTCGCCCGTCGAATTGATGAAGGCGCATCTCGAGCGGATCGGGAAGCTCGATCCTGTCCTCAATGCCTTTATTCATCTCGATGCCGAGGCGGCGCTGGAGGCGGCGCGCGTGGCGGAGGCCGAAGCAATGGCCGGCCGCCTGCGCGGACCGCTCCATGGCGTGCCGGTCGGCATCAAGGACATCATCGATGTCGCGGGACTCGCGACGACCTGCCATTCGAAGATCCTGGAAGGCAACGTGGCCAAGGCGGACGCCGTCTGTGTCGCCAGGCTGCGGCAAGCCGGTGCCATTCCGGTCGGCAAGCTCTCGACACATGAATTCGCCATCGGCGGACCGAGCTTCGACCTGCCCTGGTCGCCGGCGCGTAATCCCTGGAATCCCGATCACCATCCTGGTGGCTCCTCGTCCGGTTCCGGCTCGGGCCTGGCGGCCGGACTCTTTCCGATGGCGCTGGGCACCGACACCGGCGGCAGCGTGCGCAATCCCGCGAGCTGCTGCGGCATTGTCGGCTTGAAGCCGACCTACGGGCTGGTTTCGCGCCGCGGCGTGTTCCCGCTTGCCTTCACCCTCGACCATGTCGGTCCGATGACGCGCACGGTCGCGGACAATGCGCTGATGCTCTCGGCCATCGCCGGGCACGATCCGCTAGATCCAGGCAGTGCTGCTGCGGCCGGCGGGCACTATGCCGCCGCTCTCGATCGCGGCGTCGTCGGCTTGCGTGTCGGCTTCGTCCGCCACTTCCACGAGGTCGACATGCCGGCCGACCCGGAGGTTACGGCGGCGCTGGAGCATGTGATGCACACCCTGCAGATGCTGGGGGCGGACATCCGTGACATCCGTCTGCCGTCGCTGAACGAGTTCGCGGCCGTGAACCGGGTGATCCTGCAGAGCGAGGCCTGGTCCGTCCACGCGCCGTGGCTGCGCGAGCGGCCGGGCGACTACGGCAAGCTCGCGCGCCAGCGCGTGATGGCCGGCGCCTTCCTGAGTGCCGGCGACTATGTGCTGGCCAACCGGCGGCGCACCGAGATGATCGCCGCCGTCAATTCAGCGCTGGCCGAGGTGGATGTTCTCCTGTGCGCGAGCTCAATGGATCCGGCCTGCCGCATCGACCAGCCGGCCGACGTCGAGCGCACCTATCCGCGGCAGGCGCGCACGCCCTTCAACGTGACCGGCCATCCCGCGCTCGCCATGATGTCGGGCCTCTCCTCGAACGGCCTGCCGCTGTCGGTGCAGTTCGTCGCCCGGTATTTCGACGAGGCCATGCTGTTCCGCGTCGCCCGGGCCTGGGAGCAGTCGTCGGGCGTAGACAGGAAACACCCGCCGATCGGTTGAGCCGGCGGGGTCACGCGATGACCTGCCGCCGCCGCAGCAGCAGGTTTGCCGCGTAGACCGCGGCGAGCAGGGCGAGGCCGACGAGATCGGTCACCAGTCCTGGCGTCAGCAGTCCCAGGGCGCCGACCAGAAGGCCGGCGCGCGACAGCCAGCCGATGCGTCCGATGCCGTAGAGCCAGCCTTCGAGGCCGGCGGCGAGCAGCCAGATCGCGAAGCAGGCCGTCGTGACGTCGTGCACGATGCCGACCGGCGTGCCGATCAGGATCAGCGTCGGGTTGAGGACGAACAGGAACGGCAGCACGAAGTTGACCATTCCCAGACGCATTGCCCAGACGCCGGTCCGCCAGGCGTCGGCGCGCGCGATGCTGGCGGCGGCGATGGCCGCGAGTGCGACCGGGGGAGTGATGAAGCTGATCAGCCCCCAATAGAGAATGAAGAGATGGGACGCGACAGGATTCAGGCCGCCGCCGATCAGGGCTGGGCCCAAGGTCACGGCCAGAAAGATGTAGCAGGCGCTCGATGTCATGCCCATGCCGAGCACGAAGCTGGTCAGTGCACCGAGCACCAGCAGCAGGTAGACATTGCCTCCCGCGAACTGCAGCAGCTCGCGCGAGAAGGCGCCGCCGACGCCGGTATAGGACAGCGAACCGACGATGAAGCCGACGCCTGCGAGAATGGCGACGATGTTGACGATGTTGCGGGTCGTGTCGATGGTGAGGTCGCGCAGGCCGGCGATGCCGAAGCGCTTGGCCCCGAACACGATGGTCGTGCCGACCAGGGCGATGGTGGCGATGTAGGGTGCCAACGCTTCCTGCTTCATCACCAGCAGCAGATAGGTGAGCAGCCCGAGGCTGAACACGAAGTGCCAGCCTTCCTTCAGGACCGGCCAGAGCCGCGGGATTTCCTCGGTCGGCTGCCCCTTCAGGCCGTTCTTGGCGGCATAATGGTCGGCCTGCAGCAGCAGGGCGCCATAGTAGAGGAGCGCCGGCACCACGGCCGCGATCATCACGGTGCTGTAGGGAACGGTGAGGAACTCGGCCATGATGAACGCCACAGCGCCCATCACGGGGGGCATCAGTGCGCCGCCCGTTGACGCACAAGCCTCGACTGCGCCCGCATAGTGCGGCGGATAGCCGATGCGCTTCATGGTCGGGATGGTGATCTGTCCGGTCGTCACCACGTTCGAGATGACGCTGCCCGAGAGCGATCCAAAGAAGCCGCTCGACAGGACCGCCACCTTGGCGGGGCCGCCTCGCGAGCGGCCCATCAGGGCCACGGCGAGCGCCATGAAGAAATCGCCGCCGCCCGTGACCACCAGTGCCGAACCGAAAATGAGGAAGCCGACGAGCAACGAGGCCACCGTGCGCATCGGCACGCCGATGATGCTTTCCACCCCCATCGCATGCTCGCTGATCGTGCCGGCAATGCTGCTGCTGGGCCCCCACAGGAAGCCGGGCATCACGCCGGCGAAAGTCGGATAGACCGCCATGATCGCGCAAAGCGCGAACAGGACCGGCCCGCCGGCGCGCCGCACGCCTTCCAGCGCGAGGATACAGATGACCGCAGCGACCGCGACCGCCTCGGGTGGCGCGGCGAGGTCCCAGCCTTCGCTGACGATGCGCCCGCCGTGCCAGGCGAGATAGGCGTTCGAAGCGATGCAGGCTGCAAAGAGGCACCAGTCGTACCACGGGATGGTTCCTCGATCGGCCTTGCGCGCTGGATAGGCGAGAAAGGCGAGCGAGAGGAAGAGGCCCAGAAGAAGATAGTAGAACGACGTGTCGATGATCGGTTCGCCGAACAGGTCGAGGTTGAAGGTCTGGTTGACCGTCAGCAGCACGCCGATGGCGCCCATGCCGAACGCGATCCAGTAGGGCAGCCCCACCAACCGGTCGCGCCCGCCATCCTCCGGCGCAAGCTCGAGTCCGGCCGCTTGATCCTTGTCCGTCATCGCCAAATTTCCTCCCGGCCATGGCCCTCGCACGGGGCCAATTTTTGTTGATGGCAGTTTGACGCGTGGGCCGGTCCTTGCCAATGTTTCGCATAACGACTGAAAAAACGGAGGGACGACAATGGCAAGGCGGCGCGACATCCTGATCGGCTCAACCGCAATGATCCTGGCTGGCGGCAGCGTGGCCCGGGCCAAGTTGCCGGACACGTCGATATGGACAGCTTACGATCTCGGCTCGTCCGGCTACGCCGAAGCGTCGGGCATCGCCGACGCGATCATGAAGAAACATCCGATGCGCGTGCGCATCGTTCCTTCCGGCACGTCGATCGGCCGGCTGCTGCCGCTCAAGCAGGGCAAGGCCAACTACGGATTTCTCGCCAACGAGCTCTATTTCGCCACCGAAGGGACGTTTGACTTCGCGGTTCCCACCTGGGGGCCGCAGGACATGCGTGTGGCGCTGGCACGCCCGGCCGGCAACGCGATGGCGACGGCCGGCGATATCGGCGTCAAGGAGATCAAGGATCTGCGCGGCAAGCGGATCGGCTACGTCAAAGGCAATCCGTCGGTCAACGTGAAGACCGACGCCTACCTTGCCTTTGCCGGCCTCACTCGCGCCGACGTGAAGGTCGTCTGGTTCGGCAGCTACAATGCCATGAAGACGGCGGTCATCAACAACCAGCTCGACTCCTATTCGAGTGTGACCACATCGGCGAACATGCGTGAAATCGAGGCCAGCCCGCGCGGTCTCGTATGGCCGGAGTTTCCGCCGGACGACAAGGAAGGCTGGAAGCGCATCCGTGAGATCGCCAGCTTCTTCGAACCCTATCGCGAGACGGCGGGTGCCGGCATCTCGGCGGAGAAGCCGCGGAACCTCGTAGGCTACCGCTATCCGATCATCGCCAGCTATGCCAGTGCCGATGCCGACGAGGTCTATTCGCTGGTCAAGGCGATCGACGATTCCATGGACCTGATCAAGACCATTACGGCAAGCGCCAAGAACTGGTCGCCCAGCCTCGCCGGCAAGCCGCCGGCCGACGCGCCGTGGCATGACGGCGCGATCCGCTATCTGAAGGAGAAGGGCATCTGGACCGCCGAGCACCAGGCCTGGCAGGACCAGCGCCTCGAGCGCCTGCGGAAGATACAGAAGGGATGGGCCGAGGCCCGCAAGACCTTCCAGGGCAAGGATGACGAAGCCTGGCTGAAGCACTGGGAGGACTACCGCGTGAAGACGCTCGGCCTGCCGCCGACCGGCGCGTAGGACGCCGGCCCGACGTCTTTGCCGCGCGGCCGTTCGTGCAAGCCCGGGCATTGGGGGCATTAGCTCTTCTCGCCCGGCGCCTCTTGTCGGCGGGGCTCGGCGGCGCAAGATTGACCGGATGACCCAGCCCCGCCAACTTCGCCTCGGCGCCTTCATGCGCCCGGTGAGCATCCACACCGCCGCCTGGCGCTATCCGGGCGGCACCCCCGACGCGAACTTCAACCTGCAGGCGCTGGTGCAGTACGCCCAGACGCTGGAGCGTGGCAGGTTCGACGCCTTCTTCATGGCCGATCATCTGGCGGTGCTGAACATGCCGATGGAGGCGCTGAAGCGCAGCGCCACCGTCACCTCGTTCGATCCGCTGACGCTGCTGCCGGCGCTGTCGATGGTGACGAAGCACCTCGGCCTGATCGCCACCGCCTCCACGACCTTCGAGCCGCCCTATACGATCGCGCGCCGCTTCGCCTCGCTCGACCACATCTCGGGTGGGCGTGCCGGCTGGAACATCGTGACGACCTCCAATCCGGACGCCGCGCTGAATTTCGGCATGGACGAGCAGATGGAGCACGACGAGCGCTATGCGCGGGCGCGGGAGTTCTACGATGTCGTGACCGGCCTGTGGGACAGCTGGGCCGACGATGCCTTCATCCGCGACGTGGAGAGCGGTATCTACTTCGATCCGGCGAAACTCCATGTGCTGAACCACAAGGGGAAGCACTTCAAGGTGCGCGGCCCGCTCAATGTCGCCTGCTCGCCGCAAGGGCGCCCGGTGCTGGTTCAGGCGGGGGCCTCCGGCACGGGGCGCGACGTTGCTGCCCGCTTGGCGGAAGTCGTCTTCACGGCGCAGACGACCTTCGAGCAGGGCAAGGAATTCTATTCCGACGTCATGTCGCGGTTGCCGCGTTTCGGTCGCACGCCCGACGAGGTCAAGGTGATGCCGGGCTTCTATCCTGTGGTCGCGCCGACGGCGTCGGAGGCGCAGGAGAAGTACGACTATCTCCAATCGCTGATCCAGAAGCCGGTCGGACTCTCGATCCTCGAGCACACGATCGGCGTGCATCATCTCGACGAGCTGCCGCTCGACGGGCCGGTGCCTGAGATGGCCGACACCAACGGGCCGCTCAGCCGCCAGCGCCTGCTGCTCGAGCAGGCGCGGCGGGACAAGCTCACGCTCTGGGAGCTGTGTCTCGCCAATGCCGGACCGCGCGGCCACGTCCTGTCGATCGGTACGCCCTCGCAGGTCGCCGACGAGATGGAGCACTGGTTCACGGGCCACGCTGCCGACGGTTTCAACGTCATGCCGGCATGGCTGCCGGGCTCGCTGCAGGATTTCGTGGACTTGGTCATTCCCGAGCTGCAGCGCCGCGGCCTTTTCCGGAAGGAGTACGAGGGCATGACCTTGCGCGAGAATCTCGGCTTGCCGAAGCCGCTCAATCGCCATCACGCGCAACGTTTCATGGGAGCCGCGCAATGACTGGAACGAAGGAAAATCGCGGCCCGGTGCTGGGCCGGCGGCGCATGGGCAATCTCGCCTCGGGCGCTTTGCTCGCCGGCGCGCTCCCGGCTGTCTCCTTCCGGTCCGTACAGGCGGCCGATTCCTCGACGTTCGTCAGCGGCTTCGCGCTGCCTATGAACCTCGATCCGCATCAGGTCTACGACGTGCCGATGCAGTCGATGATGCTGAACGCCTACGACAATCTCTACCGCTACGAAGGTGATCCTCCGAAGATCGTGCCGTGGCTGGCCGAGAGCCACACTGTCTCCGACGACGGCCTGCAGTGGGAGTTCAAGCTGCGGCCGAACCTCAAGTTCCACGATGGCAGCCCGCTCACCGCCGACGACGTCGTCTACAGCTTCCGTCGCGTGCTGGCGCTGAAGCTGGCGCCAGCCGGCGCCTTCCTCAGGATCCTGAAGCCCGAGAACGTGACGGCGCCCGATCCGCTGCTCGTGCGCTTCAAGCTGGAGACGTCCTACGCCCCGTTCTTCGCGGCGATTCCCAGCATCTGCATCGTCAATCCGCGCGTGATCAAGCCGAACGAGAAGGACGGCGACTGGGGCAAGGCATGGCTGGCCTCGAACGGGGCAGGCTCCGGCGCCTACCGCATCGATCCGAAGGGCTACCGGCCGCTCGAATACCTCGACATGGAGATCAACGAGGGCCACTTCAAAGGCTGGGCCGACAATCCCAAGCCGGTGAAGAAGATCGCCTACCGGCCGACCAAGGAGACGTCGACGCGCGTACTGGCACTGCTGAACGGCACGCTCGACTGCACCGACCCCAACCTGCCGGCCGATCAGGTCGAGCAGATCAACGCTTCCAAGATCGCCTACGTCCAGAAGGACGTCGTGATGCGGACCTTCGTCATCCGCATGAACAACACGAAGCCGCCATTCGACAACCTCAATGCCCGGCTCTGCTTCGCCCATGCCTTCAACTACATGGGTTTCATCAACGACATCCTGGGCGGCTACGCCACCCGCGATCCCTATCCGATGCCCGAGAACCTGTGGGGGATTCCCAAGGACGCGAAGGGCTACGACTACGACCTCAAGAAGGCCAAGGAGTACATGGCCAAGGCGACGGCCGAGGGCGCGCCCATGAAGCGTCCGCTCGAGATCCATGTCCAGTCCGAGAACGAGCAGAGCGTGCAGGGGGCCCAGCTGTTCCAGAGCGACCTCGCGCAGATCGGCATCAACCTCAAGGTTGTCGGCAACATATGGTCGAACCTCACGACTGCCGCGGCCAAGCCCGAGACCACGCCCGACATGTGGGTGCACTGGGTCAGCACCTACTTCGTTGATCCGGAGAACTGGGTCGGCCAGATGTATGACAGCCAGTTCCACGGCACCTGGAAGGCCTCGTCCTACTACAAGAACGCCGACGTCGATGCGCTGCTGCGCAAGGCGCGGGCGACGGTGAAGCAGGAGGTGCGGGCGCCGCTCTACGAAGAGGCGATCCGCAAGATCATGGCCGACTCGCCCGACATCTGGATCTACAACTCCATGCAGCTCCAGGGCTTCAACAAGCGTGTGAAGGGGCGCCGCTTCTGCACCGTCGGCCAAGGTGCGGAACTGCGCTGGATCACTCTCGCGGGCTGACCATGCTGCGCTTCGTCCTGCGACGGTGCGCTCTCGTGCTGCCTTCGCTGCTGGGCCTGCTGGTGGTGACGTTCCTGCTCATCCACGCGGTGCCGTCCGACCCCGCGGTCGCGATGGCGGGCGATGCCGCCACGCCCGAGCAGATCGCGCAGCTGCGCCTGCAGTACGGTCTCGACCGGCCGATCTGGGAACAGTTCGCCGTCTATGTCGGCAAGGTCGCGCGCTTCGACTTCGGCGAGAGCGCCTTCTCGCACCGGCCGGTGGCGCTCGACATCGTACAGCGTCTACCGGCGACGCTCGAACTCACTTTCGCCTCGCTGCTGTTGTCGGTCCTGATAGGAGTGCCGCTCGGCGTCGCGGCCGGCCTCAAGCACAATACCTGGCCCGACCATCTGCTGCGTATCTTTTCGGTGCTGGGCGTCGCGATCGCGGCCTTCTGGTTCGCGATCATGCTTCAGCTCCTGTTCGCCATGAACCTGGGATGGCTGCCCCTGCGTGGTGAGCTGAGCGCGACCCTGTCGAAGCCGCCGGTCGTGACCGGGTTCCTGCTGCTCGACAGCATCGTCACGGGACGCTGGGACGCGTTCGCCGACGGCTTGCGTCATCTCCTTCTGCCGGCGGTGACGCTGGCGCTGGGCGGGCTGGCGACGATCGTCCGCTTCACGCGTTCAGGCGTGCTCGACACGCTGCAGAACGACTTCGTCTTCTATGAGCGCGCTGTCGGCTATCGCTGGCCGCGATTGGTCTGGATCTATGTCCTGCGCAACTCGCTGACGGCGACAGTGACCCAGATCGGCCTGCTTTTCGGCGGCCTGATCGCGGGCGGCGTGGTGGTCGAGGCGATCTTCGACTGGCCCGGCATCGGCAGCTACACAGTGCAGGCCATCCTCACCGGCGATCGCCAGGTGATGCTCGCGGTCACGCTGCTCGTTGGCGCGGTCTATGCCGCCGTCAACATTCTGGTCGACGTCGCGCACGGCCTGCTCGATCCGCGGCTGATGGAGCGCGCGTGAAGCCCATCCTCGCCCGGCTCTCGCGCGACCTGCCGGCCATGCTGGGGCTCGGCGTCGTGGTCGTCGTGCTGCTGCTGGCGATATTCGGACCCTGGATCGCGCCCCATCCCGAGGACGCCTCGGCGTCGCACCTGCTGCGCCGCCTCAAGCCGCCCAGCGCCGACTTTCCCTTCGGCACCGACAATCTGGGCCGCGACATCCTCTCGCGCGTGATCCTGGGCGCGCGCGGCGCCCTTCAGATCGCCTTGACGGTGGTCGTCGTCGCGATGTTGATCGGCGTGCCGCTGGGCCTGGTGGCCGGCTATCGCAGCGGCTGGCTGTCGGAGACGATCATGCGCGTCACCGACGTGGTGCTGGCCATCCCGCAGCTCGTGCTGGCGCTTGCCCTGGCGCAACTGCTGACTCCGTCGCTCGAAAGCGCCATGCTGGCGCTGTCGCTCACCTACTGGCCGTTCTTCACGCGCATCGTCTACGCGGAGACGCGGCGGCTTTCCGCCTCCCTGTTCGTCGACGCCCTGCGCGGCGTGGGCGCCGCCTCGCCGCGCATCGTGTTCCTGCACATCCTGCCCAACGCGCTGTCGCCGGTCATCGTGCGCGCCACGATCGGACTCGGTTTCACCATCCTGGTCGCCGCGGTCCTCGGCTTCCTCGGCATGGGCGCGACGCCACCGGCACCGGACTGGGGGCTCGCCATCGCCGACAGCCGTACCTACCTGCCGCGGGCCTGGTGGTACGCGACCTTCCCCGGCCTCGCCATCCTGATCACGGTCATGGGCTTCAATCTGCTGGGCGACGGGCTGCGCGACATCGTCGATCCGCGGCTGCGGCGGTCGCGATGATCCCGCTGCTCAAGGTGGATTCCCTGAAGGTGTCGATTCGCACCGACGACGGGACGGCGCGGGTGCTCGACGATGTCGGCCTGACACTGGAGCGCGGCCGCATCCTCGGCGTGGTCGGCGAGTCCGGATGCGGCAAGTCGACCCTGATCCGCGCCATCATGGGCATCCTGCCGAAGGGCGCGTCGGTCGATGCCGGGCATGTCTGGTTCGAGGGCGAGAACCTCCTGGTCTTCTCGGAGGCCGAGCTGAACGGCCGTATCCGCTCCAGCCGCATCGGCTTCATCCCGCAGGATCCGCTGCTGGCGCTCAACCCCGTCTTCAAGGTCGGCACGCAACTTCTCGAAGCGATGCGCTGGCATGCGCCCGACGACGGAACCCGCGGCCGCGAACGGCGGCGGCGCCACGTCGAGCGCCTGGTCGGTCTTCTGCGGCGCATGCAGGTGCCCGATCCCGAAACCGCGCTGGAGCGCTACCCGCACCAGTTCTCCGGCGGCCAGCGCCAGCGGCTGTTGATTGCCGCTTCGCTCGCCTGCGCGCCGACACTGGTGATCGCCGACGAACCGACGACGGCGCTCGACGTCACCACCCAGCATCAGATCCTGCTGCTGCTGCGCGAACTCGTGGGCGAGTTCGGCTTGTCGCTCCTGTTCGTCACGCACGATTTCGGCGTCGTCGCCGAACTCTGCGACGACCTGTGCGTGATCTATGCCGGCCAGACGGTGGAGGCCGGCCCCGTCCAGGCGGTGCTGCAGGCCCCGGCTCATCCCTACACTCGCGCGCTGCTTGCCTGCCATCCCGACCGTGCGGCTTCCTTCGTCGGCATCCCAGGCCGCGTGCCGTCGCCTTTGGCGCGGCCAGCCGGCTGCCAGTTCGCCGCGCGGTGCGGCGAAGCGGAGCCGCGCTGCCGGGAGGCCTCGCCGCCTCAAGCGCGGGCGCGGTCAGGCGCCGACGTGCGCTGCGTGCAGTACGCATGATCGCGACAGCGCCGCCCATCGTCTCGGTGCGGGACCTGTCCGTGCTTTTGGGTGGGCGTCGCGGCTTCCTGCGCAAGCCGGTGCCACCGGTCGCCGCGGTGAAGGAGGTCAGCCTCGACCTGCGCGAAGGCGAGATCCTGGCCTTGGTGGGCGAGTCGGGCTGCGGCAAAACCACGCTCGGCCGTACGATTCTCGGGCTGCAGCGCGAGAGCGCCGGGGAGATCCAGTTCGATGGCGCGGCCGTCTCCGGACTGCGGCCGGACGCTGCCCGTGCGGCAAGGCGCGACATTCAGTACGTCCACCAGGATGCGGGCGCCGCGCTCGATCCCTGGTGGAGCATCGGCCGGACGCTTGCCGAGGGGCTGGTCATCCGTGGCGTCCGCAACGCCGCGGAGCGGCGGGATCGCGTCGCGGAGATGCTGGCGGCCGTCGGCCTCGACCCGGCCTCGGCCCGGCGCTACCCGCATGAATTCTCCGGCGGCCAGCTTCGCCGCGTCGCGCTGGCGCGCATTCTCCTCCTCCGGCCGCGCGTGCTGATCCTCGACGAGCCCACCTCCGGCCTCGACATGTCGGTTCAGGCGACGGTGCTGAATCTCCTCCTGGAATTGCGGGAAAGGTTCGGCCTTACCTACCTGTTCATTTCGCACGACCTGTCGGTGGTGGCGCGGCTCTCCGACCGGGTTGCCATCATGTATCTCGGGCGCATCGTCGAGACGGGCGCGACGAAGGCGCTGTTCGACCGGCCCGCGCATCCCTACACGCGCATCCTGATGGCGGCCGCCCCGCGCCTTGCCGGGCGGCAGGCGGCAGAGGCTCTCCCGGTCCGCGGAGATCCGCCGAGCCCGACGGCTGCTCCACCCGGCTGTGCGTTCCTCGACCGTTGCCCGATCGGCGAGCCTGGTTGTGCGCGCCGCGTTCCACAACTGATCGCCGTCGGATCGGAGCATCGCGTCGCCTGCCATCTTGCATCGCGAGCGGCCAATGATTGGGCGTCCTATGGTGTCTTCGCGGGGCAGACTGCCCCGGTGGGTGCAGCGCGCCACGGCTGATCGCCCGCCATGGACGCCGGTTGCGCGGAAATGTGGCCGACCAAGCATGGCATGGGAGTTGCTGCAGGTTTTGTGACGAGAGTGCGCGTGAGGTCGGAAGATGGATATCGGCGTCTTCATTCCCATCGGCAACAATGGCTGGCTGATCTCCTCGACATCCCCGCAATACACGCCGACCTTCGATCTCAATCGCGAGGTCGTCCTGCGCGCCGAACGCTACGGCTTCGACTTCGCGCTCTCGATGATCAAGCTGCGCGGCTTCGGCGGCAAGTCGCGCCACTGGGACGACAATCTCGAATCCTTCACGCTGATGGCGGGGCTGGCGGCGATCACCTCGCGGATCGAGCTCTATGCGACGGTTGCGGTGCTGACCTTGCCGCCCGCGATCGTGGCGCGCATGGCAATGACCATCGACAGCATTTCCCACGGGCGTTTCGGCGTGAATCTGGTTACCGGCTGGCAGAAGGCCGAGTACGACCAGATGGGGCTGTGGCCGGGCGATGAGCATTTCAAGTACCGCTACGACCTGCTCTCCGAATACGCCACGGTGATGCAGGAGCTGTGGTCGAAGGGGCAGTGCGACCTCAAGGGCAAGTACTACACGATGAACGACTGCCGGCTGGGGCCGCTTCCGTCGCGGCAGATTCCGCTGATCTGCGCCGGCACCAGCGATGCCGGCATGGCTTTCGCCGCCAAGTACTGCACCTACAACTTCTGCAGCGGCAACGGCGAGATGAACGATCCCCGCGACTGCGCCGATCAGGTGGCCCGCCTCAAGGCCTGCACGGACGCTGCCGGCACCAGGACCAAGGCGCTTGCGCTGACCATGATCATCGCCGACGAGACGGACGAGGCCGCCATGGCCAAATGGGAGCACTACAAGGCCGGTGTCGATCTCGATGCCATCGGCTGGCGCTCGGACCAGGCCTCGGCCGACAAGAGCGCGGCCGAGAACTCTACTGCGGGCCGAATCCGCCGTCGCGAGCCGCTGCCCAACAACGGCACGCGGTTGATCGGTTCCTATGCGTCGGTCGCGCGCATGCTCGACGAGATGGCCGAGATTGACGGCCTGGCCGGGGTCATGCTCACCTTCGACGATTTCGTGATCGGCATCGAACAGTTCGGCCAGCGCATCCAGCCGCTGATGCGCAGCCGCCGAAAGCTCGCGGCAGCGGCCTAGGGCCTCTTCACGCCGCGTCCGCCGGCTCGCGTGGCGGTCTCCGAGCGGCCAGTGTGAGGGAGGACGTCGTGGATCTCGGTCTGAAGGGCAAACGGGTCGCCATCACAGGCGGCAGCAAGGGAATTGGTCGCGCCATTGCCGAAGGCTTCGCCGAGGAGGGCGCATCGGTCTCGGTTTGCGCGCGCAACGCCGACGAAGTGACGGCGACGGCCGCGGCGCTCGCGGCGAAAGGCGTGAAGGCTTTCGGCAAGGCGCTGGACGTTGCCGATCCATCGGCTCTCAAGGCCTGGATCGACGCATCCGCTGCCGAGTTCGGCGGCCTCGACATCCTTGTCTGCAATGTGAGCGCCCTGGCCGTCGGGGATTCGGCCGACAGCTGGGAAAAGTCGTTCCGCACCGACATGATGCACACGGTCAATGCGGTGGCCGCGGCGGTGCCGTTCCTGGAGAAATCCGACTCCGCCTCGATCGTGCTGATCTCGAGCGTGTCCGGTTTCGAGATCGACTTCGCCGCGGGATCCTACGGCGCGATCAAGGCGGCGCTGATCCACTACTCGAAAGGCCTGAGCCGGCAGCTCGTGGGCAAGGGCATCCGCGTCAACTGCGTCTCGCCCGGCAACACCTATTTCGAAGGCGGCATCTGGCAGAACATCGAGAAAAACATGCCGGACCTGTTCGCTTCGACGCTCAAGGTCAATCCCACCGGCAAGTTCGGCACGGCCGACGAGGTGGCGAGCGGCGTGGTGTTCATCGCCAGTCCGAAGGCCGGCCGGATCTCCGGCACAAACCTCGTCATCGACGGCGCCCTTACGGTCGCCGTCTAGGAGGAACGCCCATGCATGGTCACCGACACACGATCCACAAGGATCATATCCACCACGGCTGGAACAACGCCTTCGCCCCGTGCCTCAAGATCGCACCGGGCGAGGTGGTGCATTTCGAGACGGTCGATGCGTCGTCCGGCCAGCTTTCGCGGACGTCGACCGAGGCCGACCTTGCCAAGCTCGATCTCGCCTTCGTCAATCCGGTCACGGGGCCGATCTTCGTGGATGGGGCCAAGCCCGGTGACGCGCTGAAGATCAACATCCTCTCCTTCAGGCCGTCGGGCTGGGGCTGGACCGGCAACATCCCCGGCTTCGGCCTGCTGACCGACCAGTTCCCCGACGCCAGGCTGCATCACTGGAACTACGACCCCGGCCTGAAGCCGGCCATGTACGGGCCGGGCGGCAAGGTGCCGCTGCGGCCCTTCGCCGGCACGATCGGCGTCGCGCCGGCGGCGCCCGGACTGCACAGCATCGTCCCGCCGCGCAATGTCGGCGGCAACATGGACGTGCGGGACCTGTTCGAAGGCGTCGAACTCTATCTGCCCATCGAAGTCGACGGCGCGCTCTTCTCGGTGGGCGACACCCACGCCGCACAGGGCGATGGCGAGGTATGCGGTACGGCGATCGAGAGCCCGATCGATGTCGCACTCAAGATCGACCTGGTGAAGGGCGCCAATCTTCGCATGCCGCACTACGTCACGCCCGGACCGGTCAGCGACCATTTCGACAAGAAGGGCTACGAGGTGACGACGGGCATCGGCCCAGACCTCATGGCCGGTGCCCGCATGGCGGTGTCCGAGATGATCGAGCTGCTGTGCCGCCGCTTCGGCTACTCGGCGATCGATGCCTATATGCTGTGCAGCGTCTGCGCCGATCTCAGGATCAGCTCGATCGTCGATGTGCCGAACTGGGTCGTCTCGTTCTATTTCCCGCGCATCGTGCTGGAGTAGCGGTCAGGCGACCGCCTTCAGCTTCTCGCGGCGGCACGTCATCAACGGCTGGATGTGCTGCCCGAACTGCTCCATGCCGCCCAGAAAGTCGTCGAAAGTCAGCATGATGCCCTTGGTGCCGGGAACGGCGGCGCATTCGTCCAGCATGCGTGCCACGGAGGCGTAGGATCCGACCAGCGTGCCCATGTTGAAGTTGATGGCACCTTCCGGCGCCGAGATCGCCTTGGCCGTGCCGCCCGCGGCCGCGTTCGGATCGGCGTCGGCCTGGCCCGACATCCAGCTCATCGCGTCGATGTCCGCGCCTTCGTTGTAGCGCTTCCACTTGGCCATCGCCTTTTCGTCCGTCTCGTCGGCGATCACCATCATCAGCACGTAGTTGCCGACGTCGCGGCCGGTCTTGGCTGCCGCCTGCATCATCAGCTCGTTGGTCGGCTGATGGGCAGTCGGCGTATTGACCCCCTTGCCGAGGGTGAAATTGTAGTTGCCGAAGGTCGCGCCGAATTCCATGCCGCGCGGGCTCTGACCGGCGCAGACGATCTTCATCGGCACCTGCGGACGCGGGCTCAGCTTGCAGTCCGACATCTGGAAGTATTTGCCCTTGAAGTCGGAAGTACCCTTCTCCCACAGCTCGCGCAGGATGGTGACGTACTCGGTGCTGTAGTCGTAGCGGTAGCCGAAATAGGCCTCGCCCGGCCACAGGCCCATCTGCTCGTACTCGTCCTTGGCCCAGCCCGAGACGATGTTCACGCCGAAGCGGCCGTTCGAGATCGAATCGATCGTCGAGGCCATGCGCGCCACGATCGCGGGCGGAATGGTGAGCACCGCGACCGAGGCATAGAGCTTGATCCGCTGGGTCACGGCGGCAAGCCCGGCCATCAGCGTGAAGGACTCGAGGTTGTGGTCCCAGAACTCGCTTTTGCCGCCGAAGCCGCGCAGCTTGATCATTGAAAGGGCAAAGTCGAGGCCGTAGTGCTCTGCGCGCTGGACGATCTGCTTGTTGAGATCGAAGGAAGGCATGTACTGCGGCGACGTCGTGGAGATCAGCCAGCCATTGTTGCCGATCGGAATAAAGACGCCGATATCCATGACAACCTCCTGTGAAATCCGATGTGGGATTTCCAGCAAGCGACATGCCAGCGGATCGCATGAAAGTTGCAAGTCAGCTGCCGCTTTGGGGCCGGGAGGAGAGATAGAGATGAAGGCCGTCGTCATTCATGCCACCGGAGGACCGGAACAACTGGTCCTTGCCGAGCTTCCCGACCCGGTGCCGGGCCCCGGCGAAGTGCTGATCGACGTGGCCTATGCGGGTTGCAACTGGGCCGACACGCAGGTGCGGCAGGGAATCTATCCGCATGCGATGACCTACCCCATGGTCCTGGGCTTCGAGCTTGCGGGCACCGTGTCGGCACTCGGGCCCGGCGTCTCGGGCGCGAAGATCGGCGATCGTGTCGCCTGCTTTCCGGAAAAGGGAGGCGCCTATGCTGAGAAATGCGTCGCCGCGGTCACGGGTCTGATCAAGCTTCCGGCAGAAGTGCCGCTCGACGTCGGCGCGGCATTCCCCATCCAGGCCCTGACCGCCTATCACATGTTGCACACCCTCTTTCATGTGAAACCCGGCCACACGGTCCTGGTCAACGCGATCGGCGGCGGTGTCGGCCTGATGTGCACGCAACTCGCGCGTCGGGCCGGGGCCCGCGTGATCGGCACGACAGGCACGCCGGGCAAGGAGAAGCGGGCGCTGGCGTATGGTGCCGATCGCGTCGTCGTCACCTCGGCCGAGGATTTCGAATCAGCCGTCCTCGGTTTCACGGGCGGCAAGGGGGTTGATCTGGCGATCGATTCCTACGGTGCAACGATGCTCGATCGGACCTTCAACGTGGTGCGGGTGCTTGGCCACATCATCAGCATCGGCGAAGCGGAAGGACAGCCCTTCAAGAACATCCGCGAGCGCATCCTGCCCCGGTCGCAGACCTTCACGCGGTTCCATCTCGGCCACGTCGACCAGTCGTCGCCGGAATGGAAGGCTGGCGTCGAGCATACGGTCGCAGGCCTCGTCGACGGCTGGCTCAAGGTTCCGATCGAGGGCGTCTTCTCCCTCGATGAGGCCGCCGAGATGCACCGGCGCCTCGAGGGCCGTCACGTCGCGGGCAAGCTGCTGCTGAAAGCCGGGTGAGGGGAGACGTTACTTTGCCGTCTTCGGGACGAAGCAGTGCTCGAGCGTCGGGAACGTCCGCGCTCGCACGTCCCGCGCATAGGCTTCGGCGGCGGCGGAAATCTCCGCTCCAAGATTGGCGTAGCGCTTCACGAAGCGCGGCGTGAAATCGCTGAAGAGCCCGAACACGTCCTCCGAGACCAGAATCTGGCCGTCGCAGGCGGGCGAGGCGCCGATGCCGATGGTGGGGACCGGCAGGGAGGCGGTGATGGCGGCCGCGACAGGTTCGAGCGTACCTTCCAGAACGACGGCGAAGGCGCCGGCCTTGGCCACCGCGTCGGCGTCCTGCGCGACCTTCTGCGCTTCCGATTCGGAGCGGCCTGCGGCCTTGAAGCCGCCGGCGACATTCACCGATTGCGGCATCAGGCCGACATGGCCACAGACCGGAATGCCACGCTGCACGAGGAAGCGCACCGTCTCGGCCATCTCGGCGCCGCCTTCGAGCTTCACGCCGCTGCACCCGGTCTCCGCCATCACGCGGGCGGCCGAGCGGAAGGCGTGCTCGGGGCTTTCCTGATAGCTCCCGAAGGGCAGATCGACGATCACGCAGGCCCGTTCCGCACCGCGCATCACGGCAGCGCCGTGGGCGATCATCATCTCCAGCGTGACGGGGAGCGTGCTGTCGAAGCCGTAGACCACCATGCCCAGCGAATCGCCGACCAGCAGAAGATCGACGTGCGGATCGAGCCAGCGCGCCATCTGCGTGGTGTAGGCAGTCAGGCAGACAAGGGGTTGCTGGCCCTTGCGGTCGCGGATCTGTGGCGTGCTCAGCCGTTTGGTGCGGGCGACGGCGCTCATGGCGCTGCCCTACCTCAGGCCCGGCGGTGCTGCAACACCATCGTAAGCACGGCCGTGAGCACCAGTCCCATCGCGGCCATCACCACGACCGCGTCGCGCGGGCCGATGCGGTCCGAAATCGCTCCAATGAGGAGTACGCCCAGCGGATTGGTGCCGATGCAGACCGTGACGATGCCCATCAGGCGCGAGCGCATCTCGGGCGGCGCCTCGGTCAGCATCAGCGTCGACTGCATGTTGCCGAATCCGGCCGTGCCGAAGCCGCCCACGACCATCACCGCCAGCGCGAGCCAGTATGACGGCGAGAGCGCCATGGCGATCAGGGCGCACATGAAGAGGGCCGCACCGCCGGCAAAGGTGAGGCGGCGGTCCATGCGCACGATCCCCATGGCGATCAGCAGCCCGCCCAGCAGAGCGCCTGCCGGTTCGGCCGCCGCGAGGAGTCCGACCAGGCTCGGCGAGACGCCGAATTCGCCCAGTCCGAGCGGCGCGACCAGCGAGGAATAGGCGAAGGCAAAGGCGTTGGTCACGATCGTGATGCCGAACACCAGCAGCAGCACCGATTTGGTGCGGGCGAAGGCCAGCCCCTCGGCGACGTCGCGGAAGAGCCGGCCGAGGGCCAGGGGACGCGTCGTCTGCGTGTGGGTGAGCCCTGCCATCGCGAAGGCGCCCGCGAACTGGACGAAGGCGGTCACCGTATAGGCACCCTTCATGTGCAGCCATTCGAAGGCGAGCCCGCCCAGCAGCGGGCCGATCATGCGCGTGGCGGCCGATGTCGTGGAATCGAGGGCGATCGCCGGCACGATGCGGTGCGGGCCGGCGATCTCGCCCACCATGCGCCGCCGCGTCGACATCTCGGTTGCCCACATCGAACCCGAGAGGAGATTGCCGAGCGCCACATGCCACAGCGCGAGCTGCCCCATGGTCGCGAGCGTGGCCAGCGTCGCCGACACGCAGGCCGGCACGATCAGGGCCAGCATCACGATCAGCTTGCGATCGACGGCTTCCGATACCGCGCCGGCAAAGGCGCCGAACAGAAGCTGCGGCAACTGCCGCGCAGCGACGACGGCAGTGACGGCAAGTGCCGAGCCCGTCGCCTCGTAGGCGAAGAGTCCGGACGCCAGCAGCTCCAGCCAGCGCATCGCATTGGCAAAGGCGCCGACGAGCCACAAGCGCAGGAAGTCCGCGGAGGCCAGCAACTGCCGTGCCGCCGACCGCGATGCCGCTGTATCCTCCGCCAGATCCATTGGGCGGCACGCTAGCGGCACCGCCATCCTCGAGGAAAGGGAAAAGCCGCGAAAAAGGCGGCGCGGCGCCATCGTTTACCGCCGGGCAGCTTTGCGTTCTTTGCGGCGCTCGCCTTCTGTTGCGGGGATTCCGGCCTAGAGAACCAGCCGCAGGACCGACAGCAAGGCCAGGGCCAGTACCGCTACGACGAGGCTGCCGAGCGAGACGACCCTGAGGGCGCGGGCAGGTGTCATTCCCGCCATGTGAGCGGCGATCCAGAAGAACGGATCGTTGACATGGCAGATTGCGATCGCGCCGGCGCCCGCAGCAGCGGCGGCGATCGTCCGGCCCGCACTGCCGTCGAGCCCGAGCGCGGGCAGCATCGGTTCGACCATGCCGGAAGCGGTCAGAACGGCGGCGAGCGAGTTGCCCTGCATGGTTTTGACGATGGCCGCGGCCAGGAAGGGCACCAGCAACCCGAGCCGGGGGTCGAGCGCTTGCTCGGCCAGCAGGGGCGGAACGCCGGTCTCGTCGAGCAGGCGCGCGAAGCCGCCCGCGGCGCCGACCGTCAGCAGAAGCGGCGCCCAGCTCGTGTCGGCCAGCGCGGCCGGCTGCCAGCGCAATGACATCAGCACGGCGAGCCCGACGGCCAGCACCGCGAGAAGGAGCGGCTGGCTGATGCCGGTATAGAACTCGCGCTCGCCGCCCCTGCCGAGCGGCTCGGTCGGCATCTGCGCGACCGCCTGAACGACCAGCAGCGCGACGGGGATCGCCACCGCGAGCCACCTCCAGGACAGGCGCCCTCCGTCCGGGTCGCGCGGCAGGCTCGCCATGGCGAACAGCCAGCCGCCGAGCGCCGCGAGAGCGGCGACCGGCAGGGTCATGCGGAAGCCGGCAAGGACGTCGGCCTTGAGAACCGCGCTTGCCGCCACCGCCAGCGGCGAGGGGACGACCAGGGCGTGGACGGCGAGCAGGGCCAACGCCAGCCCCATGGCGCGTCGAGGAGCGCTCAGTCCCGCCGGTTGCAAAAGGGCAAGGCCGCCCGCGGCCGAACCGCCGAGGCCTGCGACGAGGCCGGCTGTGACGGCGGCCGGCGTCGGCAGCGGCCTCTGGATCAGAAGGGCGCGCACCAGTCCGGCCGCCACGACCAGGAGGCCGGTCTGCTCCATCGCGGCGCTGAAGCCGAGGCCGAACGCCCGGCCGATCGACTGGATGGTCATGTCGGCGGCGAGGCCGTAGGCGGCGGCGATGGTCAGGAGCGCGAGGAAGGCCGGCAACGCGAAACGCTGAACGAGAAGTACAAGGGCTGCCACGGCGGCGGGCAGAAGAAGGGCGGCGAGAATCATGCGGCCCGACCATATTCGTCTGGTAGAATGCCGTCATGCGTCTCCTGTCGATCCTGGCGGTCGCCTTGCTCGGATTGTGCGGCCCCGCCGTCGCGCAGTCGCGGCTGGTGCATATCGAGGGCAAGCGCTTCGTCGCGCCCGACGGCGACACGCTGCATCTGAAAGGCATCAGCCTCGGCAACTGGCTGATGCCCGAAGGCTACATGTTCAAGTTCGAGGTCGCGAAGGCGCCGCGCCAGATCTACGGCGCCTTCGAGCGCCTGCTGGGTCCGGATCGAGCGGCCGCCTTCTGGCGCTCTTATCGCGATACCTATGTCGGCGAGGCGGATATCCGCTTCATCAAGTCGGTCGGCTTCAATGTCGTGCGCATTCCCCTGCACTGGCAGCTCTTCATGGACGCAAACGGCACGATCGGCGGCGAGGGATGGCCGCTGCTCGATCGGGTGCTGGGATGGGCGCGCGCGGCGGGGCTCTATGTCATCGTCGACCTGCACGCCGCGCCCGGCGGCCAGACCGGCATCAACCACGACGACGGGCCGGGCTATCCGCTGATGTTCTATGTACCGCGCGATCAGGAACTCACGGTCAGGCTGTGGCAGGCCATCGCCCGGCGCTATGCCGGCGATCCGACGATCCTGGGCTACGATCTCCTGAACGAGCCGATCGCGCCCTATCACGACACGGCGCGGCTCAATCCGCAGCTCGAACCCTTCTACAGGCGCCTGACGCTCGCCATCCGCAAGGTCGATCCGGGCCGCATCGTCTTCCTGGCAGGCGGCCAGTGGAGTTCGAGCTTCGACATGTTCGGACCGCCTTTCGCGTCGAACCTCGCCTACACGTACCATGCCTTCTGGGCCAGCACGAGCCGCGACTCGATCCAGCGTCACCTCAACTTCTCGAACCGCTACGACGTGCCGCTGTTCCTCGGCGAGACCGGCGAACTGACCGACGAGTGGAACGAGGCGTTCCGCAAGCTGCACGAGGCGAACGGCATCGGGTGGTCGTTCTGGACCTACAAGAACCTCGACACGTCTTCGACCGTGGTCTCCATCCCGCGTCCCGACGGCTGGGACCAGATCGCGGACTTCGCCGACGGCCGGCGCGAGGATCGGCCGGCGCCCGAGGTCGTCGACCGTGCCATCGCGCAGTATCTCGACGGCGTCCGGTTCGCAAACGGCGTCGTGCGCTGGAGCTATCTCGCCTCGCTCGGCCTGCAGGCCGGGCCGACCCTGCGGGCCGAGCGGTGAGCGAGGCCCTGAAACAGGTCGCCCGCTTCCTGGTGGGCCGCTACCGCGCGCTGCGGCCGCAGCGGCTGCGCTTCCGCGGCGCCTTTGCGTCCTACGAGGAGGCGAAGGCGCATGTGCGTTCCGGCCTGCTCGCGGGCTATGACCACGACGCTGTCACCGAGGTCTCGAAGGAGCTGATGCAGCAGGTCCCGCTATGGGACTACCCGATCCTCTACTGGCTGTTGCGGCTTGCTCCCGAGACCAAGCGCCTCATCGATGCAGGCGGACACATCGGCGTGAAGTACCGCGCCTTCGGTCCCTATCTCGACCTCCAGCGTCTCGACTGGATCGTCTACGACCTGCCGGCCGAGGTACGGGCAGGCCGCGCGCAGAAGCGGCCGCAGGACAGCACCCTGTCCTTCGTCGACCGGCTCGAGGAAGCGCCGCCGGCCGATATCCTCCTGGTGTCGGGCCTCATGCCGTATTTCGACGGCCCGCTCACCGCGCTGGTGCGTCGCCTGCAGACGCCGCCGCGCTATATCCTGCTCAACAAAGTGGTCACGCGGGACGGTCCGACGCTCGTCACGCTTGAGAATTTCGGCATGAGCGAGGTCCCCTACCAGATCCGCAACGAGGCCGAGGTGCCGGCGGCGCTGGAAACGCTGGGCTACGACATCGTCGACCGCTGGACGATCGATTCGCTCACCCATCGCATCCAGACCCGTCCCGAGCTCGGCCGCGCGATCTATCGCGGCTATGTCGCGCGCCGGCGGGACGCGGCTGCGGGATAGGCGGTTATGCGCGCCGGAGACGCCCTTCGGCCGGGATGCCCAGCACTTCGAGCAGCTTCGCATTGAAGGCGTCCGCCGCCTCGTAGGCGACCCAATGGCCGGCGCCCGGAATGACGTTCATCTCGAAGTCCGGCTGCAGGGCGCGGAAGAGATCGATGCGCTCCTGGATGTAGGGATAGGTGGTCGAATCGAATTCGCCCCAGATGCCCGTGAGTGGCGTTTTCACGCGCGGCAGCACCTCGCTCAGCCGGAAGGCCTGGCCCATCTCGCGGCTGCGCGTCTTGGCCCGCGTCGTGTTCAGGATCTGCATGTAGATAGCCACGCCGTCGACCTTGGCCGGGTCGTGCAGCATGAGGATCTCGAGATTGCGCCTCGCTTCGTCCGCCAGCGTCTGGGCCGGCATCTCGGGCAGGAGCTTGTGCAGCTTCGGTCCCGGCTTGCGCGTGGCCTTGAGCCCGCCTGCGCCGACCAGGACGAGACGCCGGATGCGTTCGGGCATCAGGGTCGCCAGATGGCCCGAAACCATGCCGCCAAAGGAAAAGCCGGCAAGGAAGAAGGGCTCGCCCTTCGGCAGAAGCGTCTCGGCAGCCGTGTGCACGGCGTTCGTCACCGACCAGATGTCGCGCACGTCGTCGGGGGCGTCGCTGTCGCCGAGGCCCGGCAGGTCGGGAGCATAGACGGTGTAGTGCTGCGACAGCGGCAGGACATTGTGGACCCAGTGGATCCACGAACCCGAGCCGCCGTGGAACAGCAGCAGGATCGGCTTGCCCGAGCCCGCGCCCCAGATGTGCCACATCATGGAGCCGCCATCGCTCTTCCCATCTTTGAACATGGGTACGCGCACGGCCTGCGACTGCGCGGCCACCGATTCGATATGCTGGAGGGCGGTACGGCCGTCCGGCATGCGCGGGACGGCGGAGAAGTCGAGGCTCATGTCGCGATGGCACCCAGCAGGCGTTCGACGAAGCCGGGCGCCTTCTTGCGGTCGATCCAGCGCAGCACGGTGACGAGGTCGTTGTCGGGATCGATCCAGACGATGTGACTGCCCCAGCCGAGCGCGAAGTAGCTGCGCTCCGAGGCCGCTGCAAACTGGCGCCTGTCGGTGTTGAGCCACCACATCAGGCCGTAGAAGGGGGCGAGGGGGCAGGGCTTCACGAGCTCTTGCGTCCAGCCTTCGGGCAGGATCTGCGCGCCGTTCCAGCTGCCGCCGCGGGCGACCAGCAGGCCCATCAGGGCAAGGTCGCGGGCCGAGATCACGATGCCGCCGCCCCAGTGGCCGCCGCCGGGGACCGAGACCATGGGCTTGCCGTCGATGACGACGGTCGACGTGCGGTAGCCGTCCCACCGCCAGGTCGAGGAGGCGCCGATGGGATCCATGATGCGGCGCTTCAGGACCGACGGCAGCGGCTCCCTGAAGAGATGCAGCAGCGACAGGCTCAGCCGATTCACGCGCACGTCGTTGTATTCGTAGAACGTGCCCGGCTTCTTCAGCGCGCGGCGCGTTCCCTTGGGCGCCTCGGCGACCGCAAGGCCGACGACGCGATTGTGGTCGATGCGATCCTCCTTGCCGAACAGCGTGCCCTCCCACTCGCTGGTCTGGGTCAGGAGATGGCGCCAGGTGATGTCCCGGTTGTGCTCGCTCCTGAAGCCGTCATCGAGGGCGGTGTCGGCAACCCTGTCGTCGAGGCTCCCGATCAGGCCGTCGCCGAGCGCCAGGCCAGCCAGAAGGGAGAGGAAGCTCTTGGCCACGCTGAAGGTCATGTCGGCACGGTCGACATCGCCCCACTCGGCAAGCCGTTCGCCGCCGCGATAGACGATGCCGGAAGCGCCTCCGCGCGGGCTGACCGGCCCCAGCACCTCGTTGTCGGGGGCCTTTTCGCCGGAATCGTAGGTCATCACGAACTGCCCGTCGGGCATGTACATGCTCTCCGGCCATTGGCTTTCCGCCGCCTGGGCGAAGGCGATCGCATCCTTCAGATCGGTCATGCCCGCAATCAACATTGGAGCCCGCTTCGGAGCAAGCGTAGAAAGCGGCCATGTCCACGCCCGCCACGTTTTCGATCCGCCGCCCCGACGATTGGCATGTCCATCTGCGCGATGGCGCCATGCTGGCCGCCTGCGCCGTCCACACGGCCCGTCAATTCGCCCGCGGCATCATCATGCCCAACCTCGTGCCGCCGGTGACGACAGTCGCCGAGGCTGACGCCTATCGCGAGCGCATCCGCAGAGCGGTCCCGGCCGAGCTCGACTTCGAGCCGCTGATGACCTGCTATCTGACCGACGGCGCCGATCCCGGCGAACTGGTCCGTGGCAAGCAGGAGGGCGTGTGGGTCGCGGCAAAGCTCTATCCCGCGCACGCGACCACCAACTCGGCTCACGGCGTCACGTCGATGGACAGGATCGCGCCTGCGCTGGAGGCGATGGAGAAGGCGGGCATGCCGCTGCTCGTCCACGGGGAGGTGACTGATCCCGCAGTCGATATCTTCGACCGTGAGGCCGTGTTCCTCGACAGGGTGCTGGCGCCGCTGATCCGTCGGCACCAGGGCCTCAAGGTCGTGCTGGAGCATGTCACGACCCGTGAGGGCGTGCAGTTCGTCGAGGCGCACGCCGGCCGGATGGGCGGCACGATCACGCCGCATCACCTCAGCTACAATCGCAATGCGCTCTTCAAGGGCGGCATCCGGCCCCATTTCTACTGCCTGCCCATCGCCAAGCGGGAAGAGCATCGTCTCGCTCTGCGGCGTGTGGCGACGTCCGGCCATCCGGCGTTCTTCCTCGGTACCGACACGGCGCCGCATACGGCCGACACCAAGGAATGCGCCTGCGGCTGTGCCGGTGTGTTCAATGCGCCCGTCGCCATGCAGGTCTACGCCCAGGTCTTCATGGAGGAGAACGCGCTCGACAAGCTCGAGGCCTTCGCCAGCCTGAACGGTCCGCGCTTCTACGGCCTGCCGCCCAACGAGACGCGCATCACGCTGCAGGCCCGGCCGCTGGAGGCGCCGGAGCGGGTCGAGGTGCCGGGCATGGACAAGAACATCGTCGTCTTCCGGCCGGATACGCCCGTCGGCTGGTCGTTCTAGATCGGCTGGTCTATCGTCGCCGCATGAGCAAACGAACGATCCCCGCTGGTGCCGTCGTGCGCGGCACCGACAAAGGCTATGACCACGCCGCTCCCAAGCCTGGCAGCGAGCGCCCCGTCGACAAGACCTACGAGGGTCAGAAGTACCCCTATATGCGCCCGCGCGATGCGGCGACGCTGATCCTGGTGCGCATGCGCAGTCGCAAGCCGGAAGTGCTGATGGGCTGCCGCGACGCCAAGCACGCCTTCATGCCCAATCGCTACGTGTTTCCGGGCGGCCGCGTCGACCGCGCCGATGCGCATGTTCCGATTGCCACGTCGCTCGATCGCCATGTGAACGCCAGGCTCCAGAAGGCGGCGACGCCGCTGCGCGCGCGCGCTCTGGGGGTTGCCGCAGTGCGCGAGACCTTCGAGGAAACCGGACTCATGCTCGCCAAGCCCCTCAAGGGCGGCGCGCCGGGCAAGGATTACGGCGAGCACTGGCACGGCTTCCTGGACCAGGGCCTGGCGCCTGCGCTCGATTGCCTCGACCTGATCGCGCGTGCGGTGACGCCGCCAGGCCGGCCGCGTCGCTTCAATGCGCGCTTCTTCATGGCGCGCGCCGAGGATGCCAGCGGCGAGATCCGTCATTCGAGCGAGATGGGCGACATCCGCTGGGTCGCGCTCGACGAG